>NZ_KV803820.1:117771-263106 GCF_001811185.1 Corynebacterium sp. HMSC067D03 | reverse complement strand
GGAGCAGCCTTCTTCTCTTCCTTCGGCTCCTCTTCCTTAGCCGGTGCCTCTTCAGCCTCGGCCTCAGTCTCAGCCTCAGCCTCGTCGGCGTCGTCGGAGGAAGCAGCAGCGTTAGCGTCACCGATACGGGCGATAACATCGCCGACCTCAACGGTGTCGTCTTCCTGCGCCAGGACCTCGATCAGGGTGCCAGCAACCGGGGACGGGATTTCAGTGTCGACCTTGTCAGTGGAGACCTCGAGCAGCGGCTCGTCGACCTCAACCTCGTCGCCGACTTCCTTCAGCCACGTAGTGATGGTGCCCTCAGTGACGGACTCACCGAGCTCCGGCATCTCAACATCGGTAGCGGAACCGGAAGCCTGCTTCGGAGCAGCCTTCTTCTCTTCCTTCGGCTCCTCAGCCGGCTCTTCGTCCTTCGCCTCTTCCTTGGCGTCGGCGGAGTCGTCGGACTTGTCGTCGCCGGCCGGGGTTTCGCCCTCGTCGCCAATAATCGCGATGACGTCGCCGATCTCGACGGTGTCGTCCTCCTCAGCCTTGATCTCCAGGATCACACCAGCGACAGGGGAGGGGATCTCGGTGTCGACCTTGTCAGTGGAGACCTCGAGCAGCGGCTCGTCGACCTCAACCGTGTCGCCGACTTCCTTCAGCCACGTAGTGATCGTGCCTTCGGTGACTGACTCGCCCAGCTCGGGCATCTCAACAGAGTGCGCCATGTTTAAAGTCTCCTCATTGAAACGTTGGAAGCTATACGGCACAAAGCGTACCTGCATCCACACACGTTCGTTGCCCAAGGGGTGACCTAATTGCTTAGACAGGCCCGTATGATGTGGGGCGTGTTCAACCTGTTCGGCAAAGGCAAGAAGTCCACGACGTTCAAACCGCCACGGGCACCGGGCGAGACAATCCGCCCCGACGACGCACAATACTTGCGCGATTGGGTCGCCGGCCGCACGTTCGTGGAAGGCTTTGTCGAGCCAGAAACCATGGTCAACGAGATGTCCGTTGTTCTTGTCGACGAGCACGGCAACTACACCCGACGCCGCATCGGCGGCCCCAAGGGCATCGACGCCGTCTCCAAAATGCTGGGCATCTTGCTTTACGACGTCGAAGAGACCGGTTATCCCGACCGCATGCGCAAGAAAATGGAGCAAGAACGCATTCTGCGCAAGCGTGAGGAACAAAAAGAACGCCGCGCCCGGTTCGAGCGCGGCGAAAACCCGTACAGCTAGACGGCTGGTGCCCCCCGCCCGGCCCATACGGCTAAACGGCACATCAAAGACGGTACATTTCACCGAAAAATAGCGAAATGTACCGTGTACGGTGTGCCGTTTAGGTGGGGAGGCCTAGCAGGACTATGCAGCGGCATAGTGGCCGTATTGCCTCAAACGCCTACTTCGCAGCCAGGCGGTTGAGCGCCTCGAGGATTGTGCGGACCGGGGCGCCGGTTGCGCGCTTCGGGGTGTAGCCCCAGGCGCCGCCGCCGTTCCAGGCCGGACCGGCGATGTCGATGTGAGCCCACTCGACGTTCTCCGGCACGAAGCGGGAGAGGTAGAGGCCAGCGAAGAGCATGCCGCCGGTGCGGGCGTTGTGGGTGTTGCGGATGTCAGCGATGGGGGACTTCAGCTCGTCTTCCTGCTCCTCGAGAAGCGGCATAGCCCAAGCCTGCTCACCGACGGCACGGCCTGTCTCGGCGATGAGGTCGCGCAGGTCGTCGGACCCCATCACGCCGGAGGTGCGGTTGCCCAGGGCGACCAGCTGTGCGCCGGTGAGGGTTGCGGTTTCGATGAGGTAATCGGGGTTGTCCTCGCAGGCGCGGGCGATGGCGTCGGCAAGGACGAGGCGGCCTTCGGCGTCGGTGTTGATGACCTCGCTGGTGATGCCGCCGTAGTGGGTGATCACGTCGCCCGGGCGGGTGGCGGTGCCGGAGGGCATGTTCTCGGCCAGGGGCAGCCAGGCGTCGATACGCACTGGCAGCTCAAGGCGGGCGGCAGCGGCGATGACGCCGAGCTGTGCTGCGGAGCCGCCCATGTCGGAGATCATGTCCTCCATGCCGGAGCCCGGCTTCAGCGAGATGCCACCAGTGTCGAAGGTGATGCCCTTGCCCACAAGCGCGACCTTCTTCGTCGCCCCGGACGGCGCCCACGTCAGGTGGACCAGGCGCGGGGTACGTGCGGAGCCGCGACCGACGGAGAGGATGCCGCCGAAGCCTTGATCTTCAAGCGCCTTGTCGTCGAGCACCTCGATGTCCAGGCCGGCCGCCGAAGCAACCTCGCCCATGACAGCGGCGTAGGACTCGGGGTAGAGGAAGTTTGACGGGGTGTTGACCAGGTCGCGGGCCAGGTTGACCGACTCGGCGACGATGACGGCCTGCTCGAACGCCTTCTCGTCTGCGCCGACCACGGTGACTTCGGTGGTCTGGGGGAGTTCGGCGTCGGTGTTGTCGTCGTCAAGCGTGTTGGCGGTGGACTTCAGACCGTTGTAAACGTAGCCGCCGAGCAGGAGGCCCTCGACGACCGGCTGGACGCCGAACTCGGCGGAGATAGCTGCCTTTTCCACCCCATTGAGGGTGCGGGTGGCGGCGCCGACGGCGCGGCGCACGGCTTCGTCGTCAATGTCGTTCGCGTCGCCGAGGCCGTACGCGATGACCAGCGTGCCGTCGACGACAACGCGGGTGACCTCGTTAGCCGTACCCTTCGCGCCGACCGCAACGAGGGCTTCAAGCAGGCCCTTCGGGGCAAGTTGGGTGACAGGAAGTTCGACTCCGTCTTCGCCCTGTGCGACCGGAACCAGCAGCACAGCGCCCTCAGGGGCGGCAGAACCGGCAACCGCGCGCACCGTCGTACCGCGGGCAGGAAGTGTGACATCGAACGACATAAACAACACCTTTCTGACAATTGAACAGGATTGCCTCCCGAGGGTACATAGCCACGGAGTAACGTGGGCCACATGTCTAACCTCGAATTCGCAGTTACCCCGTCAGACCACCCCGCAACCGATGCTGAGCGTGAAAAGATCCTCGCTAACCCGGCGTTCGGCCAGGAGTTCACCGACCACATGGTTTCCATCGACTGGACCGAAGACAAAGGCTGGCACAACGCCCAGGTGCGCGCGTACGAACCGATCGCGCTCGACCCGGCCGCCAACGTCTTCCACTACGGCCAGGCGATCTTCGAGGGCCTGAAGGCGTACCGCCACACCGATGGGCGCATCACCGCGTTCCGTCCGGAGCAAAACGCTGAGCGTATGCGCAGCTCCGCGCGTCGTATGGCAATGCCGGAACTGCCGGATGAGGACTTCCTGGAGGCCGTGCGCCAGTTGGTCACCATCGACCAGAAGTGGGTACCTGAAGCTGGCGGCGAGGCGTCGCTGTACCTGCGTCCATTCATGATCGGCACGGAGAAGACCCTGGGTGTGAAGCCGTCGTCGTCGTACTCCTTCTACATCATCGCCTCCCCGGCAGGCGCCTACTTCAAGGGTGGCGTCAAGCCGGTCAGCGTGTGGATCTCCGAGGACTACGTCCGTGCAGCACCTGGTGGCACCGGCGATGCGAAGTTCGCCGGCAACTACGCGGCGTCCCTGCTTGCGCAGCAGCAGGCTGCGGATAAGGGCTGCGACCAGGTTGTGTGGCTGGACGCGATTGAGCGTAAATACATCGAGGAAATGGGTGGCATGAACCTCATGTTCGTCGAGGGTTCCGGCAAGGACGCGAAGATCATCACCCCGTCCCTGTCCGGTTCGCTCCTGCCGGGTATTACGCGTAAGTCGCTGCTGCAGGTCGCAGAAGACCTGGGCTACACCAGCGAGGAACGCAAGATCACCGTCGATCAGTGGCGTGCGGGTGCCGAGGACGGCACGATCTCCGAGACCATGGCGTGCGGCACCGCGGCCGTGATCACCCCGGTTGGTCGCGTGCTCAGCAACGAGGGCGAGTTTACGGTGAACAACAATGAAGCCGGCGAGATCACCCTGGCAATGCGCGATCGTCTGCGCGGCATCCAGACCGGCGAGGTCGAGGACACCCACGGTTGGAACCTCACGCTCGTCGAGGGCTAGTCGCTTATCGACGACCCTCCGGCGAGCACCTCGCCGACCATCTCCGCCGCCAGATTTAATTGCGGCAACGCGGCCAGGGCCCCAGCGCCCTGGCCCGTTTTCATATCCAGGCTCTGCAGCGGTCGAAGCCCGAGCGCTTCGAAACAGCCTGCCTGCGCTGGCTCGTTCGCCTGCTGTGCTGCAAGCAGCCAATCCTTGGTACCGGGTGCGAGGCGTTCGGCGACGTATGCGGCGACGGCGGGGTAGACGCCGTCGATAAGCAACGGCGTGCGGCGCGCGGCGGCCTGGGCGATGAAGCCGACCAGGCAGGCGAAATCCGGTCCGGTGAGTTCGGCGCAGACGCGTTCGGTGTCGTCGCGGAACCAGCGCACGCGGAACATCGCGTCGCGAATAGCGGCGACCTTGATCTTCCAGACCTCATCGTTGATGCCGGAGCCACGCCCGATCGCCTTTGCGGGCTCAGTGCGCGTAAACGTGCCGTACACCGCCGCGGCGACGGTGGTGTTGCCAACGCCGATGTCTCCGGGGATCAGCAGGTCAGCACCGCCGTCGATTTCACTATCGGCGATCTCTGCACCCGCAGCCAACGCCGCATCCCACACGTCTTGCGACACGGCGGGTCCCACGTCGATGGCGCCGGTGGGGGTGTCCAGGTAGTCGTCGATAAGCCTGATGCTCGCTCCCGCAACCCGCGCCGTCGTGGAGGCAGGGCCGACACCGGCGCGCAGCTGCTCAACCTGAGCGGCGCCGGCATCCGATGTCCACGCCGACAAACCTCGCGTAGCAATGCCGTGATTGCCAGCGACGATCACGGCACGCGGGCGCAGAAACGGTGTGGGCACGTCACGGCCTTGTACGGAGGCAACCCACGCACCGATCGCCCCCAGCCTTCCAAGGGCAACGCCACTCGTGCCACCTGCCAACGCATCCGCCACCGCACGGGCATGCGCGCGTTTCGGCGGCTCAACCGGGGGAAACTGCATGGGCTATACCTTCGCGCCCAACGCCACCCGTGGCTTGGGGGAGCGCCAGTTACGCGGCTGAGTAGCGCGGGAGAACGCGTACATACCCAGGCTGAAACCAGTGTTCGCCTCTGGGAACTTTGCACGGACCGCACGGTTGGCGCGGATGCCGATGATGATGCCCTCGATGAAGATGGTGACGATAAACAACAGGCTCACCAAAGACAATGCCGCCGCGACGCGAGGCAGCCACGTGCCGATCAACATCACGATTAGCAGCACCAGCGCCATCGGCATGACGTAGTTGTTGAAGAAGCGCTGCGAGTCCACCCAGTCACGGATGAAGCGACGCTCCTCGCCCTTGTCGCGCTCCATGAGGTAGCGCTCGTCGCCCGAGTCGATCTTGGCCTGCATCTCGCGGTTACGGGCCCGGTTCTGCTCGCGCACCTCCTTCTTGTGCGCCTTCCACTCCTCTTTGGTCATGGACTTCTTCAGCTCTTTTTCACGCTGACGAATCTGCGCCGGGGTGGCCGCATTCGGGTCGCGCACAACACCGCGCTTGATCTCCTGATCAAGTCGCTTCGGCGTCGGCTTGCCCTTCGGCGGGGTGTAGCCCTTCGGAAGCTTCTGCTCTGAGGCCTCTGGGGTGTCTGCCGCGGGCGCGTTGTCGGTCTGGGGCAGTTCGGCCTTGGTCGAACCAGCCTCAGCGGTCTGCTCGGATTTTTGCCAGGGTAGTTTCACGCCACCTAGGCTACAAGGCCACCGCGACATTCCTGTAACCAGTGGGAATAGATTGCGGGGGAGAACCGTTACACCGGCTATGAAGGGGCGCGCGTAGCATGGGCGCCACTCGAACGCGTAGCACGAAGGAGTACCCAATGACTGCACCTACTTCCGCAACTGGCGTGAACCTCACCGAGGCAGCGGCGGCGAAGGCAAAGGCCCTGCTTGACCAGGAGGGGCGCAACGACCTGTCCCTGCGTATCGCCGTTCAGCCTGGTGGCTGCGCTGGTCTGCGCTACCAGCTCTACTTCGACGACCGCGACCTGGACGGCGACAAGGCCGATGAGGTTGGCGGCGTGCGTCTTGTCGTGGACAAGATGAGCGTGCCGTACCTCATGGGCGCGACGATCGATTTCGCCGACACCATTGAGCAGCAGGGCTTTACCATCGACAACCCGAACGCAGGTTCCGCTTGCGCTTGTGGCGATAGCTTCAACTAAGCCGCTGCTTATCGACGAATCTCCGTACCGGCCATCACGCCAGTACGGGGATTTTTCTGTGCTGCAGTGCGGCTACGAGCAGTTGTGTTCGTCCCGGAGCCACTGCAGCGCCTGCTCCTGGCCACCTTGAACATCGGGTTCGATCGGGTCTTCCGCAAACGTTTCGCCGGTGCGGGCCTTATCCTTCGCGATGGTCAGCATTAGGCTGCTGCCGTCCGGGAAGTCGTAGACGGTGTTCGCCGAGGCGTATCCGGCGGTGGGGGTGCCGAAACTACGCGACTGATCCAGGCCGCGGAAGGCCAGCATGGTGGCTTCGCCGGACGAGGCGGTGAGGTCGTCGACAAGCACTGCGACTGGCACGCCGTCCCATTTGCCGCCGGAGGTTTCTACGGGGCTGCCGCCACCGCTGACAGCGTTGCCGCTTACCGTCACCGGCGACGAACCGCCTGCCGAGACGAACTCGAGCACCGTGCCGTCGGGCAGCACAGGGGACAGGCCGGCGACCATCGGGCCCATGTCGCCGCCGTCGTTGCCGCGCAGATCCACAACCACGCCACAGGCGCCGTTGTCGCGCGCTTGCACTAGGCCGGATGTGAGCGTGTCGGCGTAGGACTGGATATCGTCGTGGCGGCTGACGCCCGGCACCGTTGCCCACGCTACGTTCCCGTTGCGTTCGACGGCCGCACGTGTGGATTCCATCTCGGCGTATTCCTGCTCGACGTTCGGGTCGATAAGTTTCGAGTGCTTGCCGCCAGCAGCCTGGACCGCGTCGTTGAGCGCCGGACGGATCTCGTCGAGCGAATCCGCCTGTTTCGCGGCCTCGCGTGCCTTGTCACTAGCCTCGGCAAACTCGGGGGAGTCCGCGTAAATGCCCTGTTCTGCCAGGTCGAGCACCGTCGCGGCGTAGCGCTTCGGCGTATCGGTGCCCATGAACTTGGCAGTGCCGGTGAACATCGCCGTCACAGTCGGCCCGTACACATAAGCGACGGCGCCGGCGGCGATCAACAGGACGCCGAACACCGCGGCGATGGTGGTGAGTACTTTCTTTGCGGTTGACATACACCACATTCAACCGGCGCACGGGCAGCCCGGCAATACAGACGGCTGCCCAACTGGGGTAGTGCTGGCACTACCTACAGCTCAACCGGGTAGTCCTTGTGCTCGATCTGGGGGTCGATGCGGTTTTCCACGAAAATGCCGTGCCAGACCATGAACGCCAGCACCGTCCACAGACGGCGCGAGTGGTCGGACACGCCGTCGCGGTGCTCCTTGAGCATCTCCAGGACTTGGTCTTTGGCGAAGATGTCGTCGGTCTGCGACTCGCGGATCGTGTCCTGCGCCCAGCCGAAGAGCTCGTCGCCCGCCAGCCAGTGGCGCATCGGCACCGGGAAGCCCAACTTCTTGCGGTGCAGCACGTGCGGCGGGACGATCTGCTCCATCGCCTTTCGCAGCGCGTACTTCGTGGTGCCGTTGGCAATCTTCTGGTCGTACGGGATCGTTTGCGCGACCTCGAAGACTTCCTTGTCCAGGAACGGAACGCGCAGCTCCAGGGAGTTCGCCATGTTCATCTTGTCGGCCTTGACCAGAATGTCGCCGCGCATCCAGGTGAACAGGTCCAGGTTCTGCATACGTGCCACCGGATCCATCTGCGTCGAGGCAGCGTAGATCGGTGCCGTGACCTCGCGGTGGTCCCACTCGCGCTTCGCCCATGGCAGAACGCGCTGGAGTTGCTCGAAGTTAAACGAGCGAGCGTTGCCGTAGTAGCGGTCCTCCATCGGGGTAGTGCCTCGCTCGAGCAGGCTCTTGCCCTTCATGCCCTCCGGGAGCACACGGCTGAGGCGGTTGAGTCCTTTGTTCAGCGCGCTCGGCAGCTTCTCAAACGGCGCGAGCGACAGCGGTTCCTTGTAAATGGTGTAGCCGCCAAATAGCTCATCCGCGCCCTCACCGGACAGCACAACCTTGACGTGCTTGCGCGCCTCCTGTGCCACGAAGAACAGTGGTACCAGGGAAGGGTCAGCGACCGGATCGTCGAGGTACCACATGATCTTCGGAATCGCGTCAGCGTACTCCTCCGGGGAGACAATCTTCACGATGTGCTCCACACCAATCGCCTCCGCCGACTCTGCAGCGACGTCCACCTCGGAGTAGCCCTCGCGCTCAAATCCAGTGGTAAAGGTGAGCAGGTTCGGGTTGTGGCGCTTCGCCAGGGCAGCGATCGCCGTCGAGTCGATGCCGCCAGACAAGAAGGAACCGACAGTCACATCCGCGCGCATATGCTTTTCGACGGAGTCCTCCAACGCCCGGGCAATCCTGTCGTACAGGTCCTGCTCCTTGCCCTTTGGCACGGGCTGGGAATTGAAGTGTGGCTTGAAGTATCGGTCCGAGTGGACCTCGCCACCCGGTTTAATGGTGACGGTGCAGCCAGATTCCACGCGACGAATCTCACGGTGCAGGCTCTCCGGCTCCGGGACGTATTGCAGGTCCACATAATGCTCGATTGCACGGCGATCAAGGTCGAGGCCTAGACCTAGCTCGTCGGCCATCTCCAGGATCGACTTCTTCTCGGAGGCAAAAACGGTGCCCTTGTCGGTCGTCGCATAGAACAATGGCTTGATGCCGAACTGGTCGCGCGCTGCAAACATCGTCTTGGTCTCAGTGTCCCAGATAACAAAGGCGAACATGCCGCGCAGATGCTCAACCACGTTGGCGCCCCAGTGGTGGTAGCCCACCACGATCGGCTCGCCATCACCAGCAGTGTTGAAGGTGTAGCCAGCTTTGGTGAGTTCCTCGCGAAGTTCGACGTAGTTGTAAATCTCGCCGTTAAACGTCAGTGCGTAGCGCTCTGGGTTATCCTCCGGTCCCCAACGCAAAGGCTGGTGGGAGTGCTCGAGATCGATAATCGCCAGGCGGTTAAAGCCGAAAACCGCGTCATCGTCGTTCCAGGTGCCGGCGGCATCGGGGCCGCGGTGGTACATGCAGGAAAGCGAGCGACCGACCGCGTCGGAAAACATTGGGGCATCGCCGCGGGCAGTCAACAGTGCAACAAGACCGCACATCGTTGTGAAACCTCTCCTATATATAAGGTGTGCCGCCTCAAAACGTGCGGCACCGTCATGACGCATTCCACAATAGAGTTTTCAGGCGCGAACTCGTGAACCGAACGCGGCGCGGGGTGTCCATCTTTTGCGGTGCCCCATAAGGGGGCCAACTTATGGATGAGGGTTATTGGCGAAGATTTCGACTGAACTTTGCAAGACGTTGCGCATGAACCTAACGCCCAGCACTGCGGGTTAATCTGCGGGGGAGAGGTGGTTTTGTCCGGAGGGGTGGTCGTCGAAAAGCATGAGGCTCGCAGAGATTCCGTAGCGACGATCTGTTTGAACTATTCTGGCTCCGTAGGAATGTTCTGCCATCGGCATGTGCATTCGATGGTTCTAGTGTGGACAGGAAGGCAAACACACGTGGAAAAGGAAGTTAAGCGCGGATTCGCCAAGAAGGCTGCCGTCGCCGGTTCGCTGCTCCTCGGAAGCTTTGCGCTGACGGGCTGTGACGTGGCACCGCCGGAGTCAGTCGCGCGCATCCTCGACATGGGCTGGCCGGACCCGGTCACCCCTGAAGGCACCCAGATGTACAACTTCTGGGTTTGGGTCTGGGTAGCGGCCTGGACAATCGGCATCATTATGTGGGGTCTGTTCCTCATGTCCATCGTTCGGTGGAACCACAAGGCCCGCGAAAAGCAGGGTGCTGGCGAATTCCCGAAGCAGCTGCAGTACAACGTGCCGCTCGAGCTCGGTCTGACGATCCTCCCGATCGTCATCGTTATGGTCCTGTTCTTCTTCACGGTTCAGGCACAGACCCGCACGACCGCCCTGGATAAGGATCCGAAGGTTACCGTTGACGTCACCGGCTACCAGTGGAACTGGAAGTTCGGCTACGCAGAGGTCGCAGGCGATCTGACTGCAGACGGTCGCGACTACGACGGTCTTGACGCTGAGCGCCAGGCTCTTGCAGAGGCAACGAAGTACGACGACGAGGACATGCACAACGCGAACCCGATCCACGGCACCTCGATGGGCGACCTGTCCTACCTCAACTTCAACGAGATCGAGACCGTTGGCTCCACCGAGGAAGTTCCGGTCCTGGTTCTGCCGACCGACACCCCGATCGCGTTCCGTCTCGCATCTGGCGACGTGAACCACGCATTCTGGGTTCCGGAGTTCCTCTTCAAGCGCGACGTCTACGCGCACCCGGAGTCGAACCAGCAGCAGCGTGAGTTCCAGATTGAGCGCATCGACAAGGAAGGTGCATTCGTCGGCCGCTGTGCTGAGATGTGCGGTACCTACCACGCAATGATGAACTTCGAGATCCGTGCAGTCACGCCCGAGAAGTTCCAGCAGTACATCGAATTCCGTCGCCAGAACCCGGAGGCACCGAACTCCGAGGCACTGCGCTCCATCGGTGAAGCACCGTACGCAACCAGCACCCGTCCGTTTGTGTCCGAGCGCGAGGGTTCTCGTGACGGCGTCAACACTGTCGATCCGAACGCGACCGTTTAAGAAAGAGAGAACGTAGCCATGGGAACCGGTTCAAAAGTTTTCTACGCCATTGGCACATTTCTTGCCCTGATGGCAGTGTTCTACATCCTCGCAACGGCGTGGATCGGCGAAGATGCATACCTCTTCGGTGTTGAGTGGATCGGCGCAGTGGGCCTCGTGCTTGCTACCGCACTCTGCTTCATGCTCGGCGGCTACCTCCACATTGCGGAGTCCCGCTCTGACGTCCTCCCGGAAGACTGGGAAGAGGCAGAGATTGAAGACGGCGCTGGCGTGCTGGGCTTCTTCTCGCCGGGCTCGATCTGGCCGTTTACGATGTCTGCATCGATTCTGTTCCTCGGCCTCGGCATTGCCTTCTGGCAGTTCTGGCTAATCGCCTTTGGTGCGGTCATGCTGATCTGGGCTACCGCCCAGCTGAACCTGCAGTACGGCATTCCGCGCGAGAAGCACTAACGCAGAAAGAGTGGGTCGCGGCCTTCCCGGCCCACGACAATGCCCCTTCCGAGTTATCGGAAGGGGCACTTTTGTTGTTAAGGAGATTTCAATCAATCGAAAGTTTAGGCACGAAGCGGGGGTGTGCCACAATGTGATGTCGGGCACACTTGGGAACTATCTGGAACTCCAGTCCGACTCCTATTTGCTCGAGTAATTGGGGGAACTATCCTGCGGGGGAGCCGGCGACTTTGGATGGCGGCGCAATGACCTGCGTTGATGTGCGTCGGATAGACGCTATAAAAAGTTCCCGAACTTCTAAAAATTATTTTTGCAACCAAAATGTTTTTAAATGCTGCTGGTTGGCCCCTGTCTCACAGGGAAATCGTGGGGGTGAATGAGATGAATATCAGGAAGAAATAGGGGATAATCGCATGCGTGACGACCGCAACTACTAACCCAAATATGGCGACTCCGCAGAATCGTCTTCCGGCGCTGAACCGGCCGAACATGGTCAGCGTTGGCACGATCGCGTTCCTCGCCCAAGAGCTCATGTTCTTTGCCGGCTTGTTCGCGATGTACTTCACATCGCGTGCAAACGGCCTCGCCGCAGGTGACTGGAGCAACCAGACGGACCACCTCAACGTCCTTTTCGGCGGAATCATTACCGTCGTGCTGATTGGTTCCTCTTTCACCTCTCAGTTCGGCGTGTTCGCTGCAGAACGAGGTGACGTATACGGCTTGCGCAAGTGGTTCACCGTAACCGTTGTGCTTGGCGTCATCTTCCTCGGTCTGGTGGCATTCGAATGGACCGAGATGGTCATGCACGGCGTGACCCCGCAGTCCAGCGTTTATGGATCGGTGTTCTACATCATCACCGGTTTCCACATGGCGCACGTGACTGCAGGCATCATCGCGTTCATCGTTGTGCTGATGCGAGTAGCCAAGTCGAAGTTCACCCCGGCACAGGCAACTGCTGCCATGGTGGTTTCGTACTACTGGCACTTCGTCGACGCCATTTGGATCGGCGTGTTCATCACCCTGTACCTCGTCCAGTAGCCGTGCCCTGGGTATAACCCGGGCTGCAGACGTGTTCTGAAAACTCGTTAATAAGGAACAAAATGGAAAACTCACCCAACAAGAAGCGTCGCGCACGCAAGGCGCAGCGCACCTTCGCAGGTGCTGCTGCGTTGACGCTGGGCTTGTCCGGCGCGGGTCTTCTCGCATCGGCGTTGGCCCCTAATGCACAGGTGGCCACCGCCCAGCGTGACGACCAGGCCCTTATCCAGGAGGGTAAGGAAATCTACGACGTCGCTTGCATCACCTGCCACGGTGCGAACCTGCAGGGCGTTGCCGACCGTGGTCCGTCTCTGATCGGTACCGGCGAAGGCGCCGTGTACTTCCAGGTCAACTCTGGCCGTATGCCGATGATGTCGAACGACGCGCAGGCTGAGCGTAAGAAGCCGCGCTACACGGAGAACCAGGCTCTCGCCTTGGCTGCATATGTCGCAGCCAACGGTGGTGGCCCGGAGCTCGTGTACAACCCGGACGGCACCCTGGCTAAGGAAGAGCTGCGCGGCAAGAACTACGACGGCAAGGTTCAGGAAGCAGACGTCGCACGTGGCGGCGAACTCTTCCGTTTGAACTGCGCCTCCTGCCACAACTTCACCGGTCGTGGTGGCGCATTGTCTTCTGGTAAGTACGCCCCGGTGCTCGACCCTGCGAACGAGCAGGAGATCTACCAGGCGATGCTCACTGGTCCGCAGAACATGCCGAAGTTCTCTGACCGTCAGCTCAGCGCTGATGAGAAGAAGGACATCATTGCCTTCATTAAGTCGACCAAGGAGACCCCGTCCCCGGGTGGCTGGTCCCTCGGTGGCCTCGGCCCGGTTTCTGAAGGTATTGCGATGTGGATGATCGGCATCTCGCTGGTCGCCGCTGGTGCTATGTGGATTGGATCCCGCTCATGAGTGATGTGAAGAAGAATTACACGAAGGAAGAGCTTGACCGCATGAGCAATGCGGAGCTCGCTGCTCTCGGCACGGAGCTTGACGACGTAACGGTTGCTTACCGTAAGGAGCGCTTCCCGGTCGAGGGTGACCCTCGCGAGAAGTCCTCTGAGCGTGGCATCAAGATTTGGTTGGCCATCTCGGTTCTCGCCGCGATTGCTTTCCTCGGTGTTTACCTGTTCTGGCCGTGGGAGCCGAAGTTCCACGGCGACGAAGGTCTCTGGATCTACACCTTCTACACGCCACTGCTTGGTCTGACTGCAGGCCTGGCCTTTCTCGGCCTGGGTGTTGCAATCATCCAGTACGTGAAGAAGTTCGTCCCTGAAGAGATCGCTGTACAGCGTCGCCACGACGGCCCGTCCAGCGAGCTGGATCGTCGCACTACGACCGCACTGCTGAACGATGCTTGGGAGACCTCGACGCTTGGTCGTCGCAAGGCGCTCAAGGGTCTGCTCGGCACCGCTGGTGTCCTCGCCGGTCTGATGGTCATCGCTCCGCTTGGCGGCATGATCAAGAACCCGTGGAAGGTCCGCCACGAGCTGAACTACTTCGGCGACGGCACCCTGTGGACCCACGGCTGGACCGTCCAGGATCAAGGCGTGAAGGTTTACCTCGGCCGCGACACCGGTGCGATTGCAGAACTTCACAAGGGTGAGGTCGGCTCGCACTACACCACCGCCGGCGTGTCTCGCCTGGTGCGTATGCGTCCGGAGGACCTTGCCGCCGCTGCGATGGAGACCGTGTTCCCGCTCTACCCAGAGGACGTCAATGACGGCAAGGAATACGACCCGAAGCGCGATGTGTATGAGAACCACATGCACTCCATCCACGGTCCGCGCAACGCTGTCATGCTGATCCGTCTGCGTTCTGAGGACGCGAAGCGCGTCATCGAACGTGAGGGTCAGGAAGACTTCCACTACGGCGATTACTACGCCTACTCCAAGATTTGCACGCACATTGGTTGCCCGACCTCGCTGTACGAGGCTCAGACCAACCGCATCCTGTGCCCGTGCCACCAGTCGCAGTTCGATGCGTTGCAGCACGGTAAGCCGATCTTCGGTCCCGCCGCTCGTGCACTGCCGCAGCTTCCTGTGACGGTTGACGAAGACGGTTACCTCATCGCCAACGGGAACTTCATTGAGCCCGTCGGCCCGGCATTCTGGGAGCGTCAGTCCTAATGAGTACGAAACTTCAACAAGCCGCAAACAATGCGGATTCCCGCTTTACCGTTGCGGGCGTCCTGCGCCCGCAGCTCAACAAGGTCTTCCCGACGCACTGGTCCTTCATGCTCGGCGAGATGGCGCTCTACAGCTTCATCATCCTGCTGCTGACTGGTATCTACCTGGCCTTGTTCTTCGACCCGTCGATCACCAAGGTGATCTACGACGGTGCATACCTGCCGCTCAACGGCGTCGAAATGTCCCGTGCATACGCAACCGCGCTTGACATTTCCTTTGACGTCCGCGGTGGCCTGTTTGTTCGTCAGATGCACCACTGGGCTGCACTGATGTTCATGATGGCAATGTTCGCCCACATGATGCGTGTCTTCTTCACCGGTGCGTTCCGTCGCCCGCGTGAGGCAAACTGGCTCATCGGTGTAACCCTTGTCCTCCTCGGCATGATTGAGGGCTTCATGGGCTACTCCCTGCCGGACGATCTGCTCTCCGGTGTTGGTCTGCGCATTATGTCCGCGATCATCCTGGGCCTGCCGATCATCGGCACCTGGATGCACTGGGCTATCTTCGGCGGCGACTTCCCGTCCGATCTGATGCTGGACCGCTTCTACATCCTGCACGTGCTGATCCTGCCGGGCATCATCCTGGCGCTGATCGCAGCTCACCTGCTGCTCGTGTGGTTCCAGAAGCACACCCAGTTCCCGGGACCGGGTCGCACCGAGAACAACGTTGTTGGTGTCCGCATCATGCCGGTGTTTGCAACGCACGCAATCGGCTACATGATGATCGTGTTCGCAGTGCTGGCGGCAATGGCTGGTCTGACCACCATCAACGGTATTTGGAACATCGGCCCGTACAACCCGTCGCAGGTGTCTGCTGGTTCGCAGCCTGACGTCTACATGCTGTGGACTGATGGTGCCGCCCGTGTCATGCCGGCTTGGGAGCTCTACATCGGTAGCTACACCATCCCGGGTGCATTCTGGGTCGCACTGCTCTGTGGTCTGATGGTTGCGCTGCTCATCGCCTACCCCTTTATCGAGAAGAAGGTCACCGGCGACGACGCACACCACAACTTGCTGCAGCGTCCGCGTGACGTTCCGGTACGTACCGGCATCGGCGTGATGGGTCTGACCTTCTTCCTGCTGATGACCATCTCCGGTGGTAACGACCACGTTGCTCACTTCTTCCAGATCTCGCTGAACGCGATGACCTGGGTGGGACGTATCGGCATCATTGTTCTGCCGCCGCTGGCATTCTTCATCACCTACCGTCTGTGCATCGGCCTGCAGCGCTCCGACCGCGCTGTGCTGGAGCACGGTATCGAGACCGGCATCATCAAGCGTTTGCCGAACGGTGCCTTCATCGAGATCCACCAGCCGCTTGGCCCAGTGGACGAGAATGGTCACCCGGTTCCGCTCGAGTACGCAGGTGCTCGTGTGCCGAAGCAGATGAACCAGCTTGGCTTCGCTGACTCTGAGACCATCGGTAAGTTCTCGCCCGCCGAGATCGGCGTGTCTGAGCGTGTACGCGATGCAGAGAAGCAGAAGCACGAGGAGGCTGTCGAGACGCTGCGTGCTCTCGAGGCCAACAAGGATCGCGACGACCGCGACGTATCGCCTCGCTAGGATGTAAGTAGTTGCGTGAATCGCCCCGCACCACACTGTGGTGCGGGGCGATTTTCTTTGTAACAATGAGGTTAACAAGCAAGTGTGAGTAAGATCACACAATCCGTTTTAACTGGGTTGTCTTTAACTTTGCGGATATCAACTTGCTTCTTGGTTTGGCGGATAAATGCGCAGCGTATGGCCGTGTTTTGAGGTTGTTGGACCGTTCTTAGTTTTCATTTAGAAACGCAGACTTCGACACAGTTTCGCATCAAATCTTTTGATAACGGAACTGTAACGGCGTGTTGGCTGGACACTCTTGTTGCCGTTTCGTAACCTGTTCGAGACATTGCGACAACAGCCGTTGGAAGCATGGATCGAAAACAGCATATGAGCCGTAACTCTGAAGTGGAGATCGGAAAAGCCGATCGAAGCCGAAGGGGACCGGGGAACCAGAGTGGAGCACCTGCTCCCGTGGGGCGTAGGTCGTTCGGACCGAGGGTCATTTCTCAACACCCCGCCCGACAGCTAACCCGGTTGGCGAAGAGAAGATATGGAGAAAATCTAAAGTGGCAAAGCACCGTCGCCAGACCAACACCGCAGCCCGCGCAGCAGCGGCCACCACCGCTCTCGCAGCAGGCGCTGCGCTCATCGCGCCGGCCGCCGCCTCCGCAGCAGAGGTCCGCGTCCCCAACTCGCCGATCGCAGTACAGGTCCCGGGTATTGAGACCATTCCAGGCGTAGCGGCAATCCCGGGCATTGACGCCTGGATCCCGTCGCTGAAGGGCGCAGCCGCTACGGGCGACGCTCAGGCTGCTATCGCTCGCGTGAAGGCTCTGCCGGGCGTGAACAACGTTCCGGGCTTCAGCGCCTTCATCGCGAACGTCGAGAAGCAGGTTCTGCCGGCTCAGGCCGCAACCAACTACTCGGCACCGGCCGCTGCGCCGCAGCCGGCTCCGGCCCCGCAGCCGTCCTTCGCTGAGCGCGTCGTGTCCATCGCGCAGTCCAAGGTTGGTTCCCCGTACGTTTACGGTGCAGCTGGCCCGAACGCATTCGACTGCTCCGGTTTCACCTCCTGGGTTTACGCTCAGGCTGGCAAGTCCATCCCGCGTACCTCCCAGGCTCAGGCTGCTGCTGGCCAGCAGGTTGCGCTGAGCAACATCCAGCCGGGTGACATCGTTGTTTACTACGGTGGTGCATCCCACGTTGGCATCTACGTTGGCAACGGCCAGATCATCGATGCGCTGAACTCCGGTATCCCGGTGGGCTACCGCGATCTGCACCTCATGCCGATCCACTCTGTGGTTCGCTTCTAACGGCACGTTTTCAAGCCCCGACTCTGTGTTTGGAGTTGGGGCTTTCGTGCGTTTTGGGGACCTTGACACCTCGTGCGTCACACCAGTGCTCTTGATTCACAATATGCTGTGTGGCCATGTTTTTTGCTTGGACGGTGGGACCGATGTCGCTATAGTTTTTGTGTTCTCACAAGTATTGCGAAAAGGTTTTGGTCGTGGGTAAGCACTCTTTTCAGTCTCGTCGTCCTTCTGCTCAGAAGACCGCAGTGTCCGCGCTCGTCGGCGCCATTCTCGCCGGCGGCGTAGCGGCCCCTGTGAAGGCCGATGATGTCGATGCTCTCATCGATGAGATGGAGCAGATCTCCCACGACGCCACTGCGAAGTCGGAAGAAATTAAGGGACTCGAAGAGAAAATCGCCGATTCAGAGCGCAAGGTTGAGGAAGCCAATGGCCGCGCTGCAGAGGCGAAACAAGAACTTGCCGCTATTCAGGAGGTAAGTAACGAGCATCGCAGGAATGTCGGTGACATTGCGCAGTCCCGTTACCGTATCCCGAAATCTGAAGCGATCCTGACCACCCTGGATTCGGGCAACCCGCAAGAGGCGATCGACCGTTCCGCTTATTTGGCGGCGCTCACTCGCAAGTCTCAGCGTGCGTTGACCGAGTTGGAGGATGCCAACCGGGTGGCGGCAGAGAAGTCCAACTCGGCCAATATTGCGGTGGCAGAGGCACGCCATGCGCGCAATGAGCTGGAGACCCAGCGTAAGAAGCTGGAGCGTGAACGTGAAGAGCTGGATGACAAGGTTCGTGACATCGAACACCGCGTAGACAACTTGAGCGAGGCCGATCGCCTGCGCTGGATCAATAAGGACAACCCGATCAGCGGCGCTTCGCTTCCGGGCGTGGACTCCGGAATCGTTGGTGCGGCGTTGGCGCAAGTGGGTAAGCCATATGGCTGGGGCTCTGCTGGACCGGATGCGTTCGATTGCTCTGGTTTGATGGTGTGGGCGTATGGGCAGAACGGCATTAGCATTCCGCGTACCTCCCAAGCGCAGCTTGCGGGTGGCACGCCGGTGTCACTGGATGCGTTGCAGCCGGGTGACATCATTGGTTACTACCCGGGCGTGACTCACGTGGGTATGTACATCGGTAACGGCATGGTCGTGCACTCGTCTGACTACGGCATTCCGATCCAGGTAGTGCCGGCGAACTCCATGCCGATTCAGGGGGCTGTGCGCTACTAGCGCGATTATGACCACGTTGTTGGTAACGAATGATTTCCCGCCCACTGTCGGCGGGATTCAGTCGTACTTACGGGATTACGTCGACGAGCTCGTCAAGCGCGAAGGCCCGGAATCAATCATCGTGCTCGCCTCCGTCCAGGAAGCAGATGCTGCGCGCGAGTGGGATGCCGAACAAAGTTTTACGGTGATTCGTTGGCCGCGCAACATCATGTTGCCTACCCCGGGGCTTGCTCGGGAGATGGCTCGAATTATCAGAACACACAGCATCGACACTGTGTGGTTCGGTGCGGCTGCACCGTTGGCAATTCTCGGAGCCCAGGCGAAACGCGCTGGAGCAAAACGTGTGGTGGCTACTACCCACGGCCACGAGGTTGGCTGGGCGATGATTCCCGGGGCCCGTCAGGTGTTGCGCCGGATTGGTCGTAGCGCGGATGTGGTGACGTACATTTCGCGGTTCACGATAGAGCGCTTGCAGGCGGTGTTCGGCGATGACGTCGACTATGTTGCACTGCCGTCGGGGGTGGACACGGATTTCTTCGCGCCAGCGAGCGCGCACAAGCGGGATGAAACGCGGCGCTGGCTCGGCGTGGGCGATGCACCACTTGTGGTGTGTTCGTCGCGGTTGGTCCCGCGCAAGGGACAGGATGTGTTGATCCGTGCGTTGCCGGAGATTCGTCGATACGCGCCGAATGCGAGATTGGTGATTGTGGGGGAGGGGCCGTACGAGCAGCGGCTGCGCAAGCTCGCCGCGTCTTCGCCGGGCGTGGAATTCACGGGCCGGGTGTCGCGCGAGCGGTTGCGCGACATTGTGGCTGCCGCCGATGTGTTTGCGATGCCCGCGCGGACGCGGTGGGGTGGTCTTGATGTGGAAGGTCTGGGGATCGTGTATCTCGAGGCGCAGGCGTGTGGGGTTGCGGTGGTCGCTGGCGATTCCGGTGGTGCGCCGGAGACGGTGGTGCCGGAAAGTGGTGTCGTCGTCAGTGGTCGCGATGTGAATGAGGTCGCGCGATCCATTGGGCAATTGCTTTGCGACGACCACCGCACCGCCATGGGCACCGCCGGGCGCAAGCATGTGCAACGGGAGTTTTCGTGGGGCACTCTGGGGGAGCGCCTGCGCGACGTGTTGGCGGGTTAGGGCTGACCGCTGTCAGGGGCATAAACTGTCCGGCTATGACTTCACAACGAGGAGACCAGGCGCTGACAGTCGGCTTTGACATTGGCGGGACGAACGCTCGTGCATCTGTGGTCGCGCCGGATGGGTCGATCCTCGACACGGTGAGTACGCGGACCCCGCAGGACGCTGACGGGCTGACCCGCACGATCGTGCAGATGGTCGAGCAGCTCCAGGACAAACACGAGATCGGGGCAGTTGGCGCTGCCGTTGCGGGCTTCCTTGACCCGGAGTGTGAAATCGTGCGTTTTGCCCCGCATTTGCCGTGGCGTGATGATCAGCCGGTGCGCAAAGATTTGGAGAATGCGCTGGGGCTGCCGGTCCGGCTCGAGCACGATGCGAATGCGGCAGCTTGGGGTGAGTATCGGTTCGGTGCCGCTCGTGACACAGAGACGTGGGTGTTTTTCGCCGTCGGCACAGGGATCGGCGCAACGCTGATGCACCGTGGCGAGATCTACCGTGGTGCGTTCGGCACCGCGCCTGAGTTTGGCCACATCACGGTGGTGCCGGGAGGTCGGGTGTGCTCGTGTGGCAAGCAGGGCTGTCTTGAGCGATACGCTTCTGGCACCTCGCTGGTCGATTGTGCGATCGAGATTGCCAGCAGGGGAGGGTATCGAGGTTCCGATTTGTACCGGGAGGTCGTCGAAAAGCGAGCAAGCGGGCACGACATTATGGCCGCAGCACGCGCAGGCGATGGGCTGGGTGTGGCGGCTCTGGAGAGTTTCTCCATCTGGCTGGGACGAGGCCTGGCAATGGTGTCCGACATTTTGGATCCATCGCTGATCGTCCTCGGCGGTGGTGTGAGCGAAGACGCTGATCTTTTCCTTGACGCTGCCAAAGCGTCCATGGCGTCGAACATCGTCGGCGCTGGATACCGTCCGCTGCCGGAGATCCTCTGTGCTGAGCTCGGAGCGAAGGCGGGTATGATTGGCGTTGCTGATTTGGCCCGCCAGCTGCGATAAAAAGGGGAGAAACAATGGCAAACAAGTGGTATTCCCTGTTCAAGGCTATTTTCGGGCCGCCGCTGTTGGTGTGGAACCGCCCGCGCATTTACGGTGTGGAGAACATCCCGGACGAAGGTCCGGCCCTGTTGGTTTCTAACCATCAGGCTGTGCTGGATTCCTTTTACTTGCCGTTGATGGTTCGCCGACAGCTGAAGTTCCCGGCCAAAATGGAGTACTTCACTGGCACGGGGCTCAGTGGACGTTTGCAGCGGTTTTTCTTCACCGCCGTAGGCCAAGTTCCCATTGACCGAAGCTCCGACACCGCCGGGGACGTCTTGCTGGAAACGGTGAAGAAGATTTTCGACGACGGCGAGCTCTTCGGCATTTATGCCGAGGGAACCCGTTCGCCGGATGGGCGTGTGTACAAGGGGCGCACTGGCATGGCGCGCATTGCTATGCCAACCGGCGTGCCTGTGATTTTGGTCGGCATGATTGGATCTGGTCGCGCGAACCCGATCGGCACCAAGCTCATCCGGCCGGTCAAGGTGCAGATCAAGATTTCGGAGCCGATTGATCCGCGAGCTTGGGCGGTTGAAAATGGCTACGACCCTGACTCGCGCGAGGCCGTGCGTCCCTTTACGGACTACTGCATGCATCGCATTGCAGAGATGATCGGTGAGGAATACGTGGATGTCTACGCGACCGATGTGAAGAAGTCCCTCGAGCAGACGGGGAAGTACCCCGAAGGTGCTGAACCGAAAACTGGGCCGAAAGGTGTGCAGTAATGAATAAACCACTTGTTACCCGAATCGCGTTGGTATGCGTCGTTGTTGTGATGTTCCTGATTGCGTCTGAGCAGGGCTGGTACCCGAAACTGTCGGGCCCGCTTGCTGTCGTTGCGGTGGCTGCAGTGATGTTTTGGCCGAGGCGTGTTGAGGGTGAGAAGGGCCCTTCGCGGCGCGAGGTGTTGGGGGATATTCGATCGGAGCAACGGAAGTAGTTCGACGCAGTGAGATTCTTCTACGACACCGAATTCATTGAGGACGGCGAGACGATCGAGCTGGTGTCCATCGGCATTGTTGCTGAGGATGGCCGCGAATACTATGCGGTGTCCGATGAGTTCGACCCAGCACGCGCCAACGCTTGGGTCAAAGCGCACGTGTTGTCGAAGCTCCCTCCGAAGAACCAACCAGTGTGGAAGTCGCTGGAGCGCATCCGTAACGAGGTCTATGAGTTTCTCACCTCGGGTGACACCAGGCCAGAACTGTGGGCTTGGGTTGGCGCCTATGACCACGTGGTGCTCGCGCAACTATGGGGTGACATGTCCGGTCTGCCGCGTTCGCTGCCGCGCTACACCTGCGAGCTGAAGCAGTATTGGCAGATGGCAGGCAAGCCGCGTCTGCCACGGGTGCCGGAGGGCAACCACGATGCTCTCGTTGATGCGCGCCATAATCTGCGGAAGTTTCGTGTGTGTGCGGAGCATTTGCCGTTGAACCGCGACGGCGCCGTATCCAAAATGTGAGACGATAAAACCGCCTTGTGAGAAGTTGCAGGCTGTACCGCCTGTACTGGGGCAGTAATCCGTGCTAAATATAGAACGGTGAGCTGGACTATTGATATCCCCAAAGAGGTACTGCCCGATCTGCCGCCGCTGCCGGGAGATTTAAACGCGCAGTTTGAAGATGTTATTTCCCGCGATGCGAAGCAGCAGCCGTCGTGGGACCCTGCCCAGGCTGAGTATGTTCGCAAGATTTTGGAGTCCGTCCCGCCGGTCGTGCTCGCGCCCGAGGTTGAGGGGCTCAAGTCGCATCTAGCGGACGTCGCCAACGGCAAGGCGTTCATGCTGCAGGGTGGCGATTGTGCTGAGACGTTCGAGTCCAACACCGAGCCACACATCCGTGCCAACGTGCAGACCCTGCTGCAGATGGCTGCGGTGTTGACCTACGGTGCGTCGATGCCGGTGGTCAAACTTGCTCGTATTGCTGGCCAGTACGCGAAGCCGCGCTCGTCTGATCTTGATGAGAACGGTTTGCCGAATTACCGCGGTGACATCGTCAATGGTGTGGATCCGACCGAGGAGTCTCGTCGCCACGATCCGGCCCGCATGGTGCGTGCGTACGCGAACTCGTCGGCGGCGATGAACTTGGTGCGTGCCCTGACGGCGTCCGGTACTGCGGACCTGCACAACATCAATAACTGGAACCGAGAGTTCGTGACTAACTCGCCTGCGGGTGCGCGTTACGAAGCACTTGCTCGCGAGATTTCGCGTTCGCTTGCGTTCATGGATGCTTGTGGCGTCAGTGACACGAACTTGCGCACGTCCAGCGTGTACGCATCCCACGAGGCGCTGTTGGTGGATTACGAACGTGCGATGCTGCGTTTGGCCACGGATTCGAAGGGTGAGACGAAGCTTTACGATCTGTCCGCCCACCAGCTCTGGATCGGTGAGCGCACCCGCGGTATCGACGATTTCCACGTCAACTTCGCCGCGATGATCAGCAACCCGATCGGTATCAAGTTGGGCCCGACCACCACTCCAGAAGAGGCTGTCGCTTACGCAGATAAGCTTGATCCGAACCGCGAGCCGGGTCGTTTGACCATGGTGATCCGCATGGGGCAGGACCGGATCCGCGAAGTACTGCCTGGCATTGTCAAGGCGGTTGAGGCCTCCGGCCACAAGGTCATTTGGCAGTCGGACCCGATGCACGGCAATACGTTCACGTCGAGCAATGGCTACAAGACGCGTCACTTTGACAAGATCATCGACGAAGTTCAGGGCTTCTTCGAGGTCCACCGCGAACTCGGCAGCCACCCGGGTGGTATTCACATCGAGCTCACGGGTGAAGACGTCACTGAGTGCCTCGGCGGTGCGCAGGACATCACTGATGTGGATCTGCCGGGCCGTTACGAGTCCGCTTGCGACCCGCGTCTGAACACCGAGCAGGCACTCGAGCTGTCGTTCCTCGTTGCAGAGATGCTGCGCTACTAAGACAGCGCTACTCGGCCAGCGCTACCGCGGGATGACGATCTCCGGGATGTCGCCATACATCCCGGAGCCGAACCACCACGCGCCCAGACCAACCGCAGCTACCACGGCGATTGCAACAGCGGTGTAGAGCACAACACCGATCAGAGAGCGGTTAGTTACCGGCTTGACAGCGGGGCGCTTTGCCGGATTGGGAGCGGCAGGCCGGGGTGCACGTGGTGGCACGGGTGCGGGCACGGGGGCGGCTGCAGGCGGAACGGGGGCCGGAACCGGAGCCGGAGACGCCTGTGCAGCGGGCCATTGGCTGCGTGACGGCAGTTCTGGGGACGCCTGCTTAGTTGGCCTCTCAACTGCGGGGGCGACTCGCGTTGGCGCCTCGTCATCGGGGAAGAGGCGTCGCTGTGTGGCGTTGTTGACTAGTCCGAAGTTAGTCGGGTGTGCTGCGGCTCGCGTGGCTGCGGCGTTGCGCGGGGCAGGCACGGTGTAATCCGGCAGTGCAAGTTCGGCTGCTACGTCGTCGAGTGCGGCGAGGAATTCTCCCGCATCGCGGAAGCGCGCTTCGGGGGTGCGGGCGGTTGCGGTGGCGACGAGCTCGTCGAAAAGCATTGGCACCCCGGCAATGAGTGAGGACGGCGCGGGCACATCTCCATGGAGGCGTGCGTACGCGTGCGCGATGGGGGTGTCGCCGTGAAATGGCGTGCGGCCGGTGAGGAGTTCGAACAACACGATGCCGGCGGAGTACACATCCGATGCGGCTGTGATGGGGCTGCCGTCGACTTGTTCGGGGGAGAGGTAGGCGACGGTGCCCACGATTTGGTCGGTCGAATGTGTGTTTTCGGCGGCTGCGCGCACGAGGCCGAAGTCGGAGAGTTTGACGCGGCTGGAGGCGTCGATAAGCACGTTGTCCGGCTTAATATCGCGGTGCACCATGCCTTTCTCATGCGCGACAGAAAGTCCCGTGAGCATGCCGCGCATCACCTCCGCGGCTGCGTGGGGAGGCATCGGACCACGCTCGGCGAGCAATTCGCGCAGCGTGCCGCCGGTGATGAGTTCCATGATGAGAAACACGTTGTTGCCGGACGCGGAGAAGTCGTACACGTTGACCAAGTTAGGGTGGCTGAGCTGCGCCATCGCGCGGGCTTCGCGCCGGAAGCGGTCGCGAAACACAGCGTCGTGGACGTATTGCTCGTGCATGACTTTCGCAGCGACTTCCCGGCCCAGGCGGGAATCGATGCAGCGATACACCGTGGCCATGCCACCACGGGCGATGGCGCGGTCCACGACGTAGCGTTCGTCGAGAGTTGTGCCTGGAGCGAGTATTGCCATGTACCCCAGGGTAGAATCGGGCGCCGTGAGCACACAAACGAATCTCGAGCAATTGCTTAGCGACGAAACCTTGCTGGCCTTTCCCGACGCCGCCGAAGCGTTGGGCGTTCCGGTCACTCGTGTGCACGACTATGTCGGTGCCCGCAAACTTGTCATGTACATCCGGGATGGTAAAAAATTCATCCCGGCTGGGCTGATCGGTGAGGATGGGCTGTCGAAGTTCGTCTCAGGCGCGATCACCGTGCTTGCCGATGGCGGCTACAACGACGAGGAGATCCTCACATTCCTCTACACCGAAGAGGATTCGCTGCCGGGGCGCCCGATTGACGCCTTGCATGGTCAGAAAGCGCGCGAAGTTATTCGTCGTGCGCAAGCGATGGCGTTTTAAACACCCAGCGAGTCGCTACCACGGCGACGATGAAGGCTGCGGCGAGGAACCACACGTCGTAGAGCCTGTGGTTGCCGCTGCCTGTAAACGCGAGTGCCACGACGACGGATGCGCCGGTAGTAATTCTAGCTACCCAGGCCGGTGCCCGGAACGTGCCCACGAGCGCCAAGATGGAGGCGTAGTACCACGGCAGCGTTACCGCGTTGGTGACAAACGCTGCCGTATACGCCACGGTGGTGCCCGCCAGCATCCGCGGCGCGTAGGCCTTGCCGCGCGCCGGGCGGAACCACCACCACGTGATCACGAGCGCGAGGAGCATCGCGAAGCTGAACACCGTGCGGGTGGCTGCAAGCGTTGTGTTGTAGCTGAAGTCGTCGTTGACCAACTGCACGAGCGGGGTAATCAGTTCTGCGGCGAACGTCGGACCAGCCAGCGGATTGATCACCTTCGAGTTACCGGTGATTTCCTCGAGCCAACCCCACGTTGAGCCGCAGACCCACGTCACCACCTGGATGACGGCGACCGAGACCGCCAGCGCCCAGGCTCCAGAGACGGCAAGCGCGGCGAGGTGGTGGGGCACATCGTGGACGCGGGCGCGACGCGTGACCATCAGCCACACCACAAACGGCAACGCGAACGCAGCCGTGGCCTTGAGCGATACCGCGCATGCGATGAGCACGATTCCGGGGGTGCACCACGTGTGTCGCATGCACAGGTACAGGCCCGCGCACACCAGGCCGACCATGACCGCCTCGTTGTGCATGCCGCCAATCAGGTGCAACAGCATGACAGGGTTGGCTACACCTACCCACAGTGCAAACCCGGGGCTAGCACCTGCGAGGCGCGCGATGCGCGGTACCGACCAGACAATGAGCGCGAAACCTGCCAGCGCGATAAGCCGGTAGGCAACGACGCCAAACGCGACGTGGTCGCCGACAATCGTGGTCACCGCTTTGCCAATGCCCAAGTGCAGTGGCCCGTACGGCGTTGTGGTGTTGCGCCAGTCGTGGGAGACCTCCCACAAATACGGGCCGGGGTTGATAGCGGCGCCTTCGGAGTAGGGGTCGAAGCCGTCGCGAAGCATTGCCCCCTGCATGAGGTAGGAGTACACGTCGCGCGACATGATTGGTGCGCTCAAGGCGAGTGGAGCGGCCCACGACCACACCGCACGGAGCACGGTCTGCTCGCCTGGGCGGGTGCGCCACAGCCACAGCCAGGCAAACACGAGAAGACCAGTGCCCGCCATCAGGAGGCCGTCCATCATGCCGCGGCCGTGGCCGTAAGTGAGGAACTCAAGGCCTATCGAGCGCATGAGGCCGTCACGGTAACGCGTCGCTCCGGCACCAAAGGAACCGATCGCGATGAGAACGGCTGCGACAACGCCGAGGGGGATCGGCCGGATTTTACCGGCCATCACATACGCCGGTCTGTGGCCTTGTGGGCCAACTCGGACAGTGCCTGGCGAGCTTCAGCAGTAATACCGGCGGTATCCAGGTGAGCAATGCCGGACGCGGTGAGACGGTTAATGCGCTCTTCGACCGCATCCTCCGCACCACTTTGGCGGATGAGATCGGCGAGGCGCTGAAGCACCTTTGGGTCGGTGGCGGTACCTACACCGGTGCGGAGCTCGTCGGCATCGTTGGCATCGAGAAGCTCAAGCGCCGTCGCGTAAAGGACAGTGCGCTTTCCTTCGCGCAGGTCATCGCCCGCAGGTTTTCCGGTGATTGCTGGGTCGCCGAAGACACCGAGGAGGTCGTCGCGAAGCTGGAATGCGATGCCGATATCGCGTCCGTAACCACGGAATGCCGCAATGGTCTCATCGTCGGCACCAGCAATAGTCGCACCAAGATGAAGCGGACGCTCGATCGTGTACGCGGCGGTCTTAAACCGGTTCACCCGATCCGCCATGTCCGCAGACTCGCTGCCACGGCTTTCCAACGAAATATCAAGGATCTGCCCACCGATGACTTCCGTGCGCATGCCCACCCACGGTTCCGCGGCGCGTTGCAGCGCCTCCAACGAAACACCGGAGTAGCGCCACATATCTTCCGCCCAGACTAAGGCGAGATCGCCAAGCAAAATCGCGGTGTTCACGCCAAACGTCGCAGCGTCGCCCAGACAACGGTTTTCGAGGTGCTGGGCCTCCACACTGCGGTGCACCGTGGGGTTTCCGCGACGGGTATCGGAGGCGTCCACGATGTCATCGTGGACCAGTGCACACGCCTGGATGAACTCAAGCGCACTCATCGCGCGCAAGACCGCGTTTGGGTCCTCGCCGCTGGTTTCCAAACCACCGGCGCCGACAAAACCTGCCCAGCCGTACAGCGGACGCACTCGCTTGCCACCACCCAGTGTGAACGCGCGCAAGTGCGCGACTGCTTCCGAGACAGGCTCACCGATCGCGGAAATCGCCGGCCCGTGTTCGTCGAAAAACTGCTCCAAATGCTTTTCGACGACACCAGGCACCGCACTTAAGTTCCCAATCCCCAATTCGTGTGTAGCCACGCTGCTCCTCACCGTCGTCTACGAAAATCTCTCTGGAACGTACCCTAGTCAGCCTCGCCGACACGGGGTGTGCCCGCCATGTCGAGTGCGAGAATCGCAAACGGGCGAGGGTCGCTTCCGTAATAAAAATTGCGAGCAACGTCCTGGAACCCAAACTTGCGGTAAAGCCCAAATGCGTTATTAGCTTCGCCGTCTACCTCGGGAGTAGATAGGACAGCCCAACGAGCTGATGTCGATGCGAGCAGTTCCCTGAGCATCGCCGCACCAATGCCGCGGCCCTGGTGCCTCGGATCCACATGCACTTCGGCGATTTCGAAGTAATTGGCCAGTAGCGCACGGTCGTCGTCAGAAAGCATGCCGTCTGAACGTTGCTGAGTGAGTGCTTTGACGAGTTGTTGGTCCCACCAGCGCTCCCGCGCGCCGAGAAAACCGTAGGCCACTCCGATGACGCTGTTGTCCGAGATTGCGGCCACGGCGCAAAAGCCTGGCCAGGTGACCTCTCCACGCCACACACGTAAACGCTGCGCGCGCATGGTTTGGGGGTACCCCATAGCTTCCATGTAGATGTCCACCAACCGTGGCACGAGGAAAGAAAACTCCGCCTTGGTCAGCCTTTGGATCTCAATGTGCACCCCACTATCGAACCACTTATGTGCCTGTTGCGGGGCTTGACCACACATCCTCCTTCGAACAGTCGAACAAACGTGCTAATTTTTGGTTGTGGTGTCGTGGGTGACTTCTAAGGTCATGGGCAATCAAGAGGCGACATGCACTGGTAACAGCGAAAGGGGAAAGTGTCATGGGAAGCGTAGTTTCAGCCACAACGGGCAGGGCGTACGGGGATATGGGGGCGCCGCGAAAGTTTGACTCGTTCATCTTCTCTGCGGAGGCACTGCTTGCACAGGCGCATGCTGACTTTGCGGCAAGGCGCTACGACCTTGCGATGGAAAACGCATACCGGGCTGCACTGCGCATCGCTGGCGCATGCAACGCTCGCAGCATTGTGCTCCGGAAGCGGAAGCGGCTGCCAACTAATGCGTGGGACAAGCTCGCGCTCACCGGGGAAAGTGGCCAGCACTGGGCGACGGTATTTTCTGCATACTCGGCGCGCCGGGCGAGGGTGGCGTCTGGGATCGACGACAACCCGTCGCCGGTCGTGGTCTCAAGCCTTATCGGTTCGGCTGAGGACTTTCTCCTGGACACCACTGGGGGTGATGCGCCGATGGCGGCGTAATAAGGCTCGGGAACAATGTGGGTACGATGTTCGTTGTATCCATACATTGTTCATTCATAGCTGGGATCTGGAGAGAAAGTAGTGTCTCTTTCTGAGCAGGAAATGCGCGCACTGCGCGAGATCGAGCAGTCGCTCCTTGCGGACGACCCGAAGTTCGGTTCCTCGGTCGCTCCGTCCTCTGAGTATGGTGCTTCGCGCCCGTCGGGCCGGCTGACTATGCGTAGCCTCGCCCTCATTGTGCTGGGCCTTGTCCTTCTTCTTGGGGGAGTGGCGCTGGCGTCGTGGAGTCTGTGGACTGTGGTGTTGAGCATCGTCGGCTTCGGTGTGATGTTCTATGGGGGGATCATGGCGCTCCGTACCCCGGCTGCCGCTGGTGTTTCGCTGCAGCGAGCGCAGGCTCAGTCCAAGTCGCGCTCGCCGCGCAGTGTTAGCCTGGAGGAGAGCTTCCGTCGACGGTTTGAGGATCGTCAGTAGCTTTTAGCTTTCCCTTCGCCCTCCCGGTCTCTTCGGGAGGGCGATTTTTTATCCCCACTTCGCCCCACATTCCCCACTTTGCCCCACCCGTTGGTTTGATCCGGCCATTTTGCCTGTTAAAGGACGTTCGGAGCGGGTTGCGTCTCGTGTGCCTGTAGGTGATTGATGGGGTTGTAGTGGGGGATGTGGCGGTAAGTGGGGGACATTGGCGGGTAATTGCCCCACGGGGATTGTGGCCGTTGACCTGCGTGTTCTTCTTGTTGTGGGAACTAAGTTGCTCAGAGTGTGGCGTTTGTGGGGGGAAGTGGGTTAAAGTGGGGCACAGCGGAGCACCGTGGTGCGCATCTTGACTACGTGCGTAATGCGGAGCGAAGCCGAGAAAACTGCAAATGCCAATCTCTGAAGGTGAAGGAAGGTAGGTCGCCGAATGTTTCTGGGAACCTACACTCCCAAGCTCGACGACAAAGGGCGCCTGACGCTGCCTGCGAAGTTCCGTGAGGACTTGGCAGACGGCCTGATGGTGACCAAAGGGCAGGACCACTCCCTCGCGGTGTACCCGCGGGACGAGTTTGCTGCACGCGCCCGCAAGGCCGCTGCAGCATCAAGGACGAACCCGAAGGCGCGCGCGTTTATCCGCAATCTGGCTGCCAGTGCGGATGAGCAAACGCTCGATGGGTCCGGACGTATCACCCTGTCGCCGGCACACCGTGAGTACGCAGGCCTTTCCAAGGAATGCGTAGTTATCGGTTCTGTGGATTTTCTCGAGATCTGGGATCTTGAATCCTGGAATAAGTATCAAGAAGAGACTGAAGCCGCGTTCTCCGCGGCGGATGACGACGACATTCTCTCCGGTCTGCTGTAGGACTGACTACCCAACAGCGGGCAACCAATTCGGAGAGTGTGTACGGACTCTGTCCGGGGCGTGAAGCATTCTGGTGTACTTCCCCGACATCAGAACAGCCGCCCCGGACAGGGCTCTACATACTCCCCGGCTTAGAAAGAGCCGACGACTAACTGACCGCGAGGGGTGAGCCCGGATGGTGTACCGCACACACGCTGCAGACCCTCATGGGCATGTGCCGGTCATGCGCGACCGCATGGCCGAACTCCTGGCCCCAGCTGTAGAGGCGTTCGGCGCCAACGCCGTCATTGTCGATGGAACCCTTGGTGCCGGTGGCCACACCGAACACTTTCTCAACGTATTCCCGCAAGCGCGCGTGATCGGTGTGGATCGCGACCCGAATGCGCTGCAGCAGGCGACTGAGCGCCTGGCTCAGTTCGGTGAGCGTTTCACTCCGGTGCAATGCCGGTTCGACTACATCGGCGACGAGATCGCATCGGGGGAGGGCGAGACCTTCGACCTTGTGAGGCAGCACGGTGTGGCTGGTGCGCTGTTCGACCTCGGTGTTTCATCGATGCAGTTGGACCAGGAGGAGCGTGGCTTTTCCTACCGCGGTGACGCACCGCTGGATATGCGCATGGATCCGACCACCGGCATCACTGCGGCCGAGGTACTTAACACGTACTCGCATGGAGACCTGGCGAGGATTCTGAAGTCCTACGGCGATGAACGTTTCGCAGGCAAGATTGCGTCGGCTGTGCTGAAGGAGCGCGAGCGTGCGCCGTTCGACCGTGCGGACCGGCTCGTGGAACTGCTGTACAGCACCATCCCGGCCGCCACGCGACGTACTGGCGGTCACCCGGCGAAGCGCACCTTCCAGGCGCTGCGGATTGAGGTCAACCGCGAGCTTGAGGCTGTCGAGCGAGTGGTTCCGGTGATTACGGATTTGCTCGGCGTCGGCGGGCGAGCAGTGTTCATGAGTTACCAGTCGCTCGAGGACAAGATCGTCAAATCTGCCTTCGCTGAACTGACAGCTTCAAAGACGCCGGCGGGACTTCCGATGGATCTGCCGGGCACCGAGCCAACGTTCAAACTCATCACCCGCGGGGCGGAAAAGGCTCCGCAGGAAGAGATTGAGCGCAACTCGCGTGCAGCACCGGTGAGGGTGCGCGGCGTCGAGAAGCTTAAGCACTCAACGACAACCACATAACCCACAACAAACCACGTACAACACACAACCATCTGAGGACGGACACCATGGCAGCACGAGACACACGAGGTGGCTCCCGCGCGATGACGCTGACGCGCGATGGCAGTGCCCGCACCAGCCGTACAAGCGCTCCGGCACGTCGTCGCACGATGCCGGGTGTGAAGCCGCATGTGCCGCACTCCCGAGGGCGGGGGCGCCTCGGCTCGCAGCAGGTTGTGTCTGTGCGTGGGCGTCGGGTTGGCACGGTCGCGGCGCCGTCGCGTTTTTCCGCAGTGTCCGCACTTGCGGTGCCTCTGCTGGTGATCGGTATTGCTATAGCGATGCTGCTGTCCGGCGTGGCCACGACACAAACCTTCACCATCCAGCAGCTGCAGTCGAAGGAGCGTGAACTTGCCAACGAGGTCGAGTCGCTCAACCGTGACTTAGAGGATCGTCGTTCTGCTGCGGAGATCGCACAGCGCGCTGCAGTCGCAGGCATGGTGGTCGCTGGAGAACCTGGCCTAGTGGAGGTCATGGAAGATGGTCGTGCTGAAGAGCGCCGGCCTTTCAACCCAGAAAAGGTTGCCAAGATTGTCGACGTTAACGGCGAAGCGTTGCGGCAGGGCCGTGCAAGCAGTGATGACCGTGCAACCCGCGAGCTGGCGGATGCGCTGACTCAGGTTCCAGGTGGCAATCAAGCTCCGCCTCGTCCGCAGCAAGCACCGCAGGTTGCCAACGTGGCGCCGTATCAGGCAAATGTGCCCGCCGGCGAATAGACGTTAACGGTGGGGGTTGTGCCGCAGGCGTGTGGCGCAACCTCGTTTCGCATTTGTGCGGGGCATGATAAACGAGTCAATGAGCAGATTTGGTAGGTGAGGAGGGCACGTGACATCCACGGGCACACCCCGGAAGCGTCCGGCGCCACGGAAGAGTCAGCGTCACATCACCAACCACCGTGTATTCCTTTTGACGCTTGTGTTCCTCAGCGTTGCAGCCTTGCTGATCGCACGCCTGTTTTGGGTCCAAGTGATCATCGGCGGCGAGTTGCGTGAAGTTGCCAAGGTGCAACGCCAGCGCGAGTATGTTGAGCCAGCGCGTCGCGGTGAGATCGTGGACCGTGACGGCAAGCAGTTGGCGTACACGATGCAGGCAAGGTCGTTGACGGTCTCGCCGAAGCAGTTGCGTGAGGAACTGCGACAGCAGCAAGAGCTGCAGATGCGTATCGACGGCGTCCCCAAGGCAGATATCGACGCGCAGCTCGACGCCCGCGTTGAAGACGTGCTGCGCACAATGGCGAATGAGATCCCCGGCATGATCGGTGGCGAAACTGATCCACAGCCTACGGGTACAGACACAGAGCAGTTGCGCACTGTGGGCAGTGTCAGTGCCAAGGAGATTTTGGACAAGCTCCACGCCGACACGTCGTACGAAGTCTTAGTGCGCAACGTTGACCCCGATGTCGCTGCGAAGGTGGCGGCGAAGTTCCACGGTGTGGCTGCTGACCAGCAGGACATCCGCCAGTACCCGAACGGTGCTGTGGGGGAGAACATCATTGGCAAGGTTTCCATGGACGGGCACGGTCAGTTCGGCCTTGAGGCCTCTAGCGATGCGGTGCTTACCGGTATCGACGGCCGCTCGACCGAGGACGTCTCGGGAGGTGGGCAGTCCATTCCGGGCTCCCTGCGCGATGTGGTGCCAGCGGTACCTGGTGCGCGCATTGAGCTCACGGTAGACCTCGACCTGCAGACGTATGTGCAGCAAGTGCTTGAGCAGGCAAAGGCAAACTCTTTGGCAAAGTCGGCTGAGGCTGTCGTCCTTGACGCTCACACGGGTGAGGTGTTGGCGATGGCCAATACAGACACCATCAACCCGAACGGGGATATTGAAAAGCAGATCAAGCAGGGTAAGGATTTTGAAAACCCAGCGATCTCGCACCCGTTCGAGCCAGGCTCGGTGGCAAAGGTCATCGCTGCAGCGGCTTCAATCGATCAGGGGTTGACTGACCCGTTCGAGGTGCACCAGGTGCCGGGCTCGATCGACATGGCCGGTGTGACAGTGAGCGACGCCTGGCAGCACGATGTTCTGCCGTACACTACCGCAGGCATCTTCGGTAAGTCCTCCAACGTGGGCACATTGCAGTTGGCGCAGCGCCTCGGCGAGGAGCGCTACTGGGATTACCTCAACCGTTTCGGTATCGGTGCTCCGACCGGCATTGAATTGCCCAATGAGTCGCCGGGTCTGCTGCCGGTGCTTGAACAGTGGTCGGGCGGTACCTTTGCCAACCTGCCAATCGGTCAGGGCATGAGCTGGACTGCGCTGCAGATGGCGAGTGTGTACCAGGCGTTGGCCAACGACGGCGAGCGCATCCAGCCACGCATCATCGAGCGCATCGTCGGACCGGACGGGCAAGATATCCCGCAGGATGAGCCGCAGCGCAACCAAGTGGTGAGCAAGGAGGCGGCGCGTACAACGGTGGATATGTTCCGTGCCGCATTCCAAGAAGACCCGACCGGCAACCAGTCGGGTACTGCACAAGGAAATGCGCTAGAGGGCTACCAGTTCTCTGGCAAGACAGGTACTGCACAGAAGGTGAACCCGGAAACGGGCGCATACTCACAGAGCCAGTATTGGATTACGTTTGCGGGTATTGCCCCGGCGAACGATCCGAGATTTGTTGTGGCGGTCATGCTGGACGAGCCGCAGCGCGGTGTACTCGACGGCGGTGCCGGTGGCCAGTCTGCGGCGCCGGTGTTCCGTCAGATTGCGAGCTGGATGTTGGATAAGGAAAATATCCCGCCGAGCCCGCCCGCGGAACCGTTTGTTCTGAAAGCCCAGTAACGGCCCTGAAAGGAAGGAATTATCATGTCCTCAGCGCCCACGCTGACATCCCTCGCTGAGATTGCGGGGGCACGCATCGTCAATGCGCCGCAGGCACCGTTTGAGGTGTCGTTTATTGGTCTTGATTCCCAAAACGTGGAGCCCGGTGGCTTGTTTGCTGCGCTGCCTGGCACGCGGGTGCATGGCGCGTCGTACGCGTTTGACTCGGCCGCAGGTGCGGTTCTGACTGACGAGGAAGGTCTTGCGATCATCCAGCAGACGTCGGATCGCCGGCCGGTGTTGGTCGTCGATAATGTGCGCGCGATTCTTGGCCATGTTGCCGCGGAGGTGTACGGGCATCCGTCGAAGGACTTCACGCTGCTGGGCGTGACTGGGACGTCGGGCAAGACCACCACGACGTACATGCTGGAGCGTGGACTGACACAGGCTGGTTGCAAGGTCGGCCTGATTGGTACGACGGGCACGAAGATCATGGGCCGCGATGTGGCCACCGAGTTGACTACGCCTGAGGCGCCGACGTTGCAGGCACTGTTTGCCCGTATGCGCGACGAGGGCGTTACGCATGTGGTGATGGAGGTTTCCTCCCACGCGCTCATGCTTGGGCGCGTCACGGGTGCCCAGTTCGACGTCGCTGGTTTTACCAATCTGTCGCAGGATCACCTTGATTTCCACCCGACGATGGAGGACTACTTCGAGGCGAAAGCCTTGTTCTTTGACCCGTCGAGCGACCTCCACGCGAAGCGCAGCGTGATCTGTGTCGACGATTCTTGGGGTCAGAAGATGGCCGCGCGCGCGGAGCACCCGGTGACGGTGGCAACCCGCGGTGAGCATGCAGATGTCACTGCGGAGCTATTGCGTATCGACGACACCGGAACCCAGCACATTCGACTTCACACTCCAGAGCGTCAGGTGGAGTTTGCTCTGCCGATGCCGGGTGCGTTTAACGTCGCCAATGCCGCCCTTGCTACCACGCTTGCGGCGCAGGTTGGTGTCGATGTAGCAGCGTTTGTCGCAGGCCTAGAGCAGGCGGCGGTGCCGGGGCGCATGGAGCGAATTGATGAAGGCCAGGATTTTGTAGCTGTTGTGGATTACGCCCACAAGCCGGCCGCTGTCGCAGCAGTGCTTCAGACGCTGCGTGGACAGGTCGATGGCCGGATTGGTGTGGCGATCGGCGCTGGTGGTGACAGAGATTCCTCGAAACGCCCGCTCATGGGAGCGGAAGCAGCGAAGGGCGCAGACTTTGTTGTGGTGACTGATGACAACCCGCGCACCGAAGACCCGGCAGCGATCCGCGCAGCGGTGCTGCAAGGCGCACGCGACGCAGAAACGGCAGCCGAGATCATCGAGGCAGGCTCCCGCGCGAGGGCGATCGACGCGCTCGTCGAGTGGGCAAAGCCCGGCGATGCCATCATTGTCGTGGGTAAAGGCCACGAGGTTGGACAGATCATCGGCGACACCAAGCACCATTTTGATGACCGCGAAGAGATGCGGCGCGCACTTCGCGCCCGCCGAGAGAAGAGGAACGCATGATTGCACTGACGCTTCGCCAGATCGCGGAGATCACCGGAGGACACTTGAGCCCGGAGGCTGATCCGGACAACTCGGTGACCGGGTTTGTGGAGTTTGATTCCCGCAAGATTGGCCCCGGCGGGCTATTCGTTGCGTTCCCGGGTGCGAACGTGGATGGCCACGATTTTGTGGGTAAGGCGGCTGCGGCGGGTGCCACGGCGTCGTTGACCACGAGGGAGGTCGGTCGGCCGGCTGTGGTCGTCGAGAAGCGACCGCCCAGTGCCGACGACAACTCGGACCTGGCGGTCAACGATCCAACTGGCTCCGCAGCAGGCGTTGTGGATGGGATGTCAAAGTTGGCCACCTATGTGGCCCGCGAACTGACGGAGAACCACGGGTTGCGGATCATCGGCGTGACTGGTTCTGCCGGCAAGACCTCGACGAAGGACCTGATCGCGGCGGTGCTGCAGCGCGCGGGCGAGACGGTGGCTCCTCCGGGGTCGTTTAATAACGAGATCGGCCACCCATACACGGTGCTGCGCTGCACGGAGGAGACGAAGTTCCTCGTCGCGGAGATGTCGGCGCGCGGTATCGGCCACATTGCGCACTTGGCCACGATTGCACCACCGCAGATCGGTGTGGTGCTTAACGTGGGCTCGGCGCACCTGGGGGAGTTCGGCTCCCGCGAGAACATCGCGCAGGCCAAGGGCGAACTCGTTGAGGCGCTGCCTGCCGATGGCATCGCGGTGCTCAACGCCGACGACGACCTGGTCAACGCGATGGCTCCGCGGACGAAGGCACGCGTGGTGCGCTTTTCCGCCAACGGCAATACGGCAGCGGATTACTACGCCACCGATGTGGAACTGGATGCGGTGGCGCGTGCGTCGTTTATCATGCACACCCCGAAGGGTGATCCGCAGCGCGTAACCCTCAACGTGTTCGGTGCCCACCAGGTGGGCAATGCGCTGGCTGCAGCTGCAGTCGGCATTGAATCGGGCATGGATGCCGCAACTGTCGCGCAGGCGTTGTCTGATGCGCACTCCGTGTCGGTCAACCGCATGGACGTCAACACCCGCGCCGATGGCGTGACCGTGATCAACGATGCCTACAACGCCAACCCTGAATCGATGCGGGCTGCCATTGCCGCGTTGGGTTACACCGCCGCGGCGCGCCCAGGTGTGCGCTCTCTTGCGGTGCTGGGGGAGATGGGCGAACTTGGCGCCGGTGCGGAACACGAGCACGCGGCGCTTGCCGATGAGTTGGCGCGCTACAGCGTCACCGACCTCATCACTGTCGGGAATAATGCGTCGATGGAAGCGCTGGCCGAGCGTGCTGAGCAATTCGGCATCCGCACCAGCAGCGTCGCCGATGCTGCCGAAGCCAGCGAGGTAGTGCGCGAACTGTTGGCCATGCCGCCAGCGGGTATCGACGACTGGCAGTCGCGCACCGACCGCGATGTCGTGCTGGTAAAAGCATCAAACGTTGCGCGACTGTGGGCAGTGGCCGAGGCGCTACTGCAAGGGCATACGCTTAGATAGTTCAACATGAATAACGAAACAGCAGCGAGGTAACACTTCATGGTTCAAGTCATTTGCGCCGGGATTCTTAGTTTCCTGGTCTCGATTTTTGTGACCCCGCTGCTCATTAGATATTTCCATCGCCGCGAGATGGGGCAGGAGATCCGCGAGGACGGCCCGAAGTCGCACGCCCGCAAGCGTGGCACGCCAACAATGGGCGGCATCGCTATTTTGTTAGCAATCGCGCTTGGCTACGTCGGCGGCAGTCTCTCAGCCTTGGCTACGGGCCACACGGCGTTTACTGCCTCGGGCCTGATCGTGCTGGGGCTTACGCTGTCGCTCGGCCTCGTAGGTTTTGCCGATGATGGCATTAAGTTGTTCATGCACCGCAACCTTGGCCTCAATAAGACAGCGAAGCTTGTGGCGCAGTTTGTCATTTCGATCGCCTTCGGGCTGCTTATCTTGCAGTTCCCGGACGAGAACGGTCTGACACCTGGCTCGACGTTCTTGTCGTTCGTGCGCGACATCGACACGATCAACCTCGCCATCGGCGGGGGTGTAGTGGGCACCATCATCTTCCTGGTGTTCATCTACATTTTGCTGGCCGCGTGGTCGAATGCAGTGAACCTGACTGACGGTCTCGACGGGTTGGCCGCTGGTACGACGGCACTTGTGATGGCTGCCTACTCGGGCATTACGTTCTGGCAGTTCCGTAACTCTTGTGATGCTGTCGCGACCGCTGGCTGTTACTCGGTGCGCGACCCGTTGGACCTGGCTATCCTCGCGGCGGCCGGTTTTGGTGCCTGCGTGGGTTTCCTGTGGTGGAATGCCGCACCCGCGAAGATCTTTATGGGGGATACTGGCTCGCTGGCACTCGGTGGCCTTGTTGCGGGCCTGTCGGTTGCTTCGCGCACCGAGTTGCTGATGGTTGTCATCGGCGCGTTGTTCGTCCTGGAGGCCGCCTCCGTGGTGATTCAGGTTGCGTCCTTCAAGACCACCGGCAAGCGAGTGTTCCGTATGGCGCCGTTCCACCACCACTTTGAAAACGGCGGCTGGCCAGAGACTGCCGTGGTGGTACGTTTCTGGATCATTTCCGGGATGTCGGTCATGCTTGGCCTCGCGGCGTTTTATGGTGAGTGGCTCTCGTTGAACGGAGCGGGCCTGTGACGCTGCCAGATCATGTTTTAGTCGCCGGTGCTGGTGTTTCTGGTCTCGGCGCAGCACACTTGCTGACGAAGGCGGGTGCGAATTGCACGGTTGTCGACGACAACCCGGATGGGCGCGCAGCCGCTACCGCAAAAGGCTTCGCGGTGTGTTCCAGCGCTGAAGCGCGCGAGCGCTTCGCCGACACTGGCCTTGTGGTCACCTCGCCCGGGTGGCGACCTGATACGCCATTGCTTGTCGACGCCACCGCCGCCGGCATCGACGTCATCGGCGATGTTGAACTGTGCTTCCGCCTTGACCGCGCCGGCGTGTTTGGCGCACCGAGGACGTGGCTCGTCGTCACGGGCACCAACGGCAAAACCACGACCACGGGCATGCTGGCGGCGATGATGACCGAAGTCGGCGCCGACACCGGCCGTATCGCACGTGCCTGCGGCAACATCGGCACCGCGGTCGGAGAGGTACTGCTTCTCGACGAACACGTCGATGTCCTCGTTGCCGAACTGTCCAGCTTCCAGCTGCACTGGTCCTCCGAGCTCGTGCCGGATGCTGGCGTGCTGCTGAACCTGGCTGAAGACCACATTGACTGGCACGGCTCGTTTGCGGAATACGCCGCGTCGAAGGCGAAGGTATTGCAAGCAACGCATGCGGTTGCAGGTATCGACGATACGGAGGTGCAGCGTTTAGCTGAGCAGACTGGTCGCGACGACATCATCGGGTTCACACTTCAAGAGCCTGGCGACAACCAGGTCGGTGTTTCGGGCGGCAGGATCGTGGCCAAACTCGGCGGCGAAACTATCGACGTTGCAAGTGCCGACGGCATCGAGCCCGCCGGAGCCGCCGGTCTGCTTGACGCACTCGCGGCCGCTGCGGTGGCGTTGACCCAGGGGGCCAAGCCGCATCACATCCAGCGGGCACTGGAGAAGTACCGCGTGGCCGGTCACCGTGGGGCGGTGGTGCACTCCGGCGGCGGTGTGGATTGGGTGGATAACTCCAAGGCCACGAACCCGCACGCGGCGGATTCTGCGCTCACCGGTGCGGGCACGGTGGTGTGGGTCGCGGGAGGACAGCTCAAAGGCGCTGCCGTCGACGGTGTCGTCAAAGCACACGCTGATCAGTTCCGCGCCGTTGCTTTGCTCGGTGTGGATCGTGAGCTCATCCGCGCGTCTGTCAACGCGGCCGCCCCGGACGTTCCGGTGTTTGTCTCTGACTCCACGGATCCGGAACAAGCCATGGATGAGGTTGTTGCGTGGGCGGCGACCCAGGCGCAGCCGGGCGATACGGTGCTGTTGGCGCCGGCTGCTGCGAGCTTGGATATGTTTTCGGGCATGTCAGCGCGTGGCGACGCCTTCGCAGCGGCAGCGATGCGACACTGGAGCCCGGATAACAAGTAAGCTCAACTTCACGTTGAGACTTCTCGAATGAAAGGGCAGCTGCATGGCGGTGCAACAGGGGACAACGCGGCGTGCCCCGCGATCGACCGAGCCAACCTCAAAATTGGCGCTTAAGGTGCGCAAATTCGAGGAGTTTCTGGATTCCCGGCCGCTCATCGACTACACCATGATCCGCAGCATTGTCCTGGTGCTTGCAGGTCTTGGTGTGGTCATGGTGATGTCGTCGTCAATGGCGACGTCGTTCGCAGATTCCGAGAGCGTCTGGGGCGTGGCCATCCGTCAAACCGTCATGGTCATCGGTGGCCTGATCGCGTTTTGGGTGGCGCTGAAAACGCCGCCTGAGCGGCTGCGCAGCTTCTCCGCTGTCCTGATGGCCGCTTCCGTTATTTTGCTGATCTTAGTGCTCACGCCCTTGGGCACCGGCCGCGAAGAGGTAGGTTCCCAGTCGTGGATTGTGCTGGGCCCGCTGCGCCTGCAGCCATCGGAGGTGGCCCGTGTGGCTATCGCGATGTGGGGCGCGAAGGTGCTCGAACACAGAAATCCGCAACGCTTGTTCCAGGCCAACAATGGTTTCCTCGCGTTCTTTATCGTGGCTGCAATCTGTGTCGCGCTGATTGCCGCACAGGGCGACATGGGTATGGCTTTGTCGTTCGCGGTTGTGGTCGCCTTCATCCTGATCTTCGCGGGTGTGCCAAAGAAGGCAATCGTTTACCTGGGAATTGGTGGCGCGTTCTCACTGATTGTGGCGTTTTTGTCCGGAGGTTTCCGCTCTGCGCGTTTCCACGTGTACTTCGACGCACTGCGCGGCCACTTCGATGACACGCAAGGTATTGCGTTCCAGTCCCACCAAGGCTTTTTGTCGCTCGCAGACGGTCACATTTTCGGTGTCGGTCTTGGCCAGTCCCGCGCGAAGTGGTTCTACCTGCCTGAGGCACGCAACGACTTTATTTTCGCGATCATCGGCGAAGAGCTCGGCTTGTGGGGCGGCACCTTGGTTATTTCCCTGTTCGCCTTGCTCGGCTTTTTCGGTTTCCGTACCGCTCGGCGTGCGCAGTCGCAGTACCAGACGCTGATGGCGGCGGCGCTGACGGCAGCTGTTGTTTCGCAGGCATTTGTCAACATCGGCTACGTCATCGGTCTGCTGCCGGTGACCGGCATTCAGCTGCCGATGCTCTCTGCTGGCGGTACCTCGGCTGTGATCACCCTGGGGGCGATGGGTGTGTTGGCAAACGTGGCTCGCCACGAGCCGGATGCGATTTCCGCGATGCAGAACTACGGCCGCCCAGTGTTCGACCGCATGCTTGGCGTCCAGGAGCCCCGTCCGATCACACAGCAACGCCAGCCTCGCGAGCACCCACGTGAGCAGGTACAGCGCAATCACCGCCCGACGGCGCCGGTGCGTCAAGCCACTGGTGGGCCGCGCCGCGTGCGTAGATAGCAGGAGGATTACATGAGTGAACTCAACGTCGTCTTGGCAGGCGGCGGCACCGCAGGCCATATTGAGCCGGCGCTCGCCGTGGGGGAGGTGTTGCGTGATCAGTTCGGTGCCAATGTTGTCGCGTTGGGCACGGAGCGTGGTTTGGAAACCACGATTGTTCCCGCCCGCGGTTTTCAGTTGGCGTTGATTGATCCGGTGCCCATTCCGCGCAAGAAGCCGTGGAAGTTGGCTGCGGTGCCGGCGAAGCTGCTGCGTTCGGTCAATCAGGCCAAGGAGGCGATGAAGTCTTCGGGTGCTCAGGTGGTGCTCGGTACCGGCGGGTATGTGTCCGCGCCGGCGTACTTGGCGGCGAAGTCGCTGCGGCTGCCGTTTTTCGTGCTGGAAACCAACGCGCTTGCGGGCATGGCGAACAAGCTTGGGGTCAAGCTCGGCGGCGTGGGCTTGAATGCGGTGGCGAATTCGGGCATGGCTGGCGATGTCGTCGGTATTCCGGTGCGCCCTGGTGTCGGAGTGGATCCGGACGGGGCGAAGCGCGAGCGTGGCTTGCGCACGTGGGGGCTGGATCCGGAGAAGACCACGGTGTTGGTTACGGGTGGTTCTCAGGGTGCGGTGAGTATCAATACGGCACTCGCTGGCGCGGTTGAGCGTATTACCGCTGCGGGTCACCAGGTGTTGCACGCCTATGGGCGCAAAAATGATGCCCCTGCACCCCACGAGGGTTATACGGCAGTGCCGTACATCGACGACATGGAGGCGGCGTACGCGGTCGCAGATGTTGTTGTGTGTCGCTCCGGTGCGATGACGGTTGCGGAGAACTCTGCGGCTGGTGTGCCGGCGATCTACATCCCGTTGCCGCATGGCAATGGCGAGCAGGGGTTGAACTCGGCACATTTGGTTGCCACAGGGGCGGCATTGCGTATCGACGACGCCGAGCTCAACGGCGACGTACTCGTCGAGAAGCTGCTGCCTTTGCTCAATAACGACGATGCGCGTGCCGAGATGCGTCGCGCAATTGCTCAATCCGGTGCCGGCAATGTTGCCGAGGACCTCGCGCGCCGCATTGCTGATGCGGCTGGAAAGGAAAACTGATGACGGATCTCTCACGCGTGCACCTCATTGGCATCGGCGGTGCCGGCATGTCGGGCGTGGCGCATATCTTGTTGGACCGAGGCGCAACCGTGACTGGCTCTGACGCGAAGGACTCCCGTCCGGTTCGGGCGCTGAAGGCCAAGGGCGCGAAGGTGGCGCTTGGCCACGACGAGGCCAACCTGCAGCTCTCAGGCGAGCTGCCCACCGCGGTGGTGACGAGCTTTGCTGCTATCCCGCAGGACAACCCCGAACTCGTCCGCGCCAAGCGGGAGGGTGTTCCGCTGCTGCGCCGCTCGGACCTGCTGGCCGAGTTGATGGAGGGCCGTACTCAGCTGTTGCTCGCTGGCACGCACGGCAAGACTTCGACGACGTCGATGGCGGTCGTGGCGTTGCAAGCAGCAGGGAAAGACCCGTCGTTCGCGATCGGCGGGCAACTCAACCGTGCTGGCACGAACGCTCATCACGGCCAGGGCGAGGTTTTTGTCGCGGAGGCCGACGAGTCGGACGCGTCGCTGTTGCGTTACTCCCCAGATGTCGCCGTGATTACGAACATTGAGCCGGATCACCTGGACTTCTACGGCACGCGTGAGGCGTATTTTAAGGTGTTCGATGATTTTGCGGACATTGCGAAGAACATCGTGGTGTGCCTTGATGACGAACACGCCGCAGCTTGCGGTGAACGCGCAATCGAGCGTGGTCTGACGGTTTACGGATACGGCACTGAAGAAGCCGCAAAGCGCCACCCGAGCGTGCCGGCAGCGGCGGTGATTACCGAAGAGCGCCAGGAAGGCGAGCACACCGCAGTCGGTGTGCGTTTGCGCACGCCTGATGTCTCCGGCGAGGTCACCTACAGCATGGCTATCCCGGGCCGCCACATGGTGCTCAACTCGGCAGCAGCGCTGCTCGGTGGGGTACTCGTCGGCGCGAATCCGGAGAAGCTCGCCCAGGGGCTCAGCGAGTTCACGGGCGTGCGCCGTCGTTTCGAGTACAAAGGCAGCGTCGGCGAGACTCGCGTGTACGACGACTACGCCCACCACCCGACCGAGGTGGAGGCGGTGCTTACCGCGGCCCGCGACAAGGTGGAAGCAGAAGGCAACGGTGCGCGTGTGGTCGTGTGCTTCCAGCCACACCTGTACTCGCGCACCCAGGAGTTCTCCAGCGAGTTTGCTAAGGCATTGTCGCTGGCAGACGAGTGCGTGCTGTTAGATATCTACGGTGCCCGTGAAACCCCGGTTGAGGGTGTGACCTCGCGCATTATTAGCGACGAAATGACCATCCCGGTGCACCTTGAACCGGACTTCTCTGCTGCTCCTGCAACCGTTGCGTCCGTGACCGAGCCGGGTGACTTGGTGCTCACGATGGGGGCGGGCAGTGTGACCATGCTGGCAGACGAGATCCTGGATGCGTTGGCGGGCAAGTAATGTCCACAAAAGTTCCCATGCCTGACTCAACCGAGGAGCAGCCGAAGCACCGGAAGATCCCGTACGGTGCGATCGCAGCAACGGTGGCCATTGTTGTGGCTGTGTGCGCGGCCGTGCCGTTCACGCCGCTGATGAGCGTGAACGATATTGCCGTCGAGGGGTCCGTGAACCTGCCCGAGGAGGAAGTACGCAACCTCACCGGGATTGATTACGGCACGCCGATAGGCAAGGTGAAGCCGCGCCGAGCCGCCGAGAATGTTGCCGCAAACCCCTGGGTGGATTCCGCAACAGTGTCGCGCGCGTGGCCGAACGGCGTCAGTGTGGAGATCACAGAGCATGATCCGGTGGCGTGGGTGGACATTGATGGCCAGCCGCACCTGATCGACCGGGAGGGCCGCGATTTCATCGTTGCGGCGCCGCCCGCAGGCGCTGTGGAGATCCAGGGGGTGGCCCAGGAGCGGTTTGCGCAGGCGGTGGAGGTGGCGTCGTCGATTAGTGATGTTGCCCGGCCTCGCGTCCGCGCGCTCAAAGCCAACGGTGACTACACCTACACGCTCGTGCTTGACGACGACCGCGTAGTCCAGTGGGGAGCTGCAACCGACAATGCGAATAAGGCGCTGGCGCTCGAAACCGTGCTCCAGTTGGAAGGCCACGAGTTCAATATTTCTAACCCCGAGTTGGTGACCTCGCGCTAAAACCCCAGGTCACAACCCTAAAGTACAGGTTTAGGGTTGTGACACGCCGGGGGAGAACACAAAAAATGCTTCGCTTTCAAACATGATGGGACGCAACTGAACACCCGAGTTTTGAAAGGCGAGACTTACGCTATGACTTCTCCCGCCAACTACCTCGCCATGATCCGCGTCGTCGGTGTCGGCGGGGGCGGCGTCAACGCTGTGAACCGAATGATTGAGGAGGGGTTGAAGGGCGTCGAATTCGTCGCCATCAACACTGACTCGCAGGCGCTGCTGTTTACCGATGCCGACACCAAGCTCGACATTGGTCGAGAAGCCACCCGTGGGCTGGGCGCAGGCGCGAACCCCGAGGTTGGCCGCACTTCCGCCGAGGACCACAAGCAGGAGATTGAGGAGTCCCTGAAGGGCTCCGACATGGTCTTCGTTACCGCAGGCGAAGGCGGCGGCACCGGTACTGGTGCGGCCCCGGTCGTCGCAGGTATTGCAAAGAAGATGGGCGCACTGACTATTGGTGTTGTGACCCGCCCGTTCACCTTTGAGGGCAAGCGCCGTACCCGCCAGGCGCTGGCTGGCATTGAGAACCTGAAGGAAGTTTGCGACACCGTCATCGTGATCCCGAACGACCGCCTCCTGCAGCTGGGAGACGCGGAGCTCTCCATGATGGAAGCGTTCCGCGCGGCTGACGAGGTGCTCTACAACGGTGTTCAGGGTATTACCAATCTGATCACCATCCCGGGCATGATCAACGTCGACTTTGCGGACGTGCGCTCCGTTATGGCTGACGCTGGCTCCGCGCTCATGGGCGTCGGCTCTGCGCGCGGCGAGAACCGTGTGATGACCGCAACTGAGCAGGCCATCAACTCCCCGCTGCTGGAGACCACCATGGAGGGCGCCAAGGGCGTGCTCATCTCCGTCGCCGGTGGCTCCGACCTCGGCCTGATGGAAGTTAACAACGCTGCTTCCATCGTGGAGGAGAAGGCCGACGACGATGCCAACATCATCTTCGGCACGATTATCGACGACAACCTGGGCGACGAGGTCCGCGTGACCATCATCGCCACTGGCTTCGACGAGAAGGCCAACGCCCGCCCTGCCGAGGACGCCCCGCAGGCAAGCGTCGTCGCTCCGGCCGAGGAGCTTGAGTCCCAGCCGGAGAAGCCGGCCGAGCCACGCACTGAGACCCGGACCGAGACCCGCGCCGAGCAGCCGTCGGAGAGCTACCAGGCTCGTCACCGCTACGAGCCAAACCGTGGCCTGTTTACGGACCGTGAGGACTCCCGTCCGCGCCGCGACGAGGAGTTCGGCGGCGGCTTCGACGACTTGGATGTGCCTGATTTCATGCGCTAGTTAGACTGGCTGGCATGCCAGATCTTTCCAACCGCCCCGTCCGCATGGTGTTTACTTCCCGTGCTGGCGGGGTTTCGCGTTCTCCGTACGATGCGTTCAACCTGGGAACGCATGTTGGCGACGACCCAGCCGACGTCGCTGCGAACCGCCAGCGTCTCGCCGACATCTTGGGCCTTCCCGCCGAGCGTTTCGTGTGGATGGAACAACTCCACACCAACACCGTCACCGTGGTCGACGGGCCTGCGGATGAGCCGGTTGCGACCACTGACGCGATCGTGACTCGCAAGAAAAACCTCGCGCTGTGCGTGCTGGTTGCGGACTGCACCCCCGTGCTGCTGTCCGACCACAGCGCAGGTGTGATCGCCGCAGCCCACGCGGGCCGTATGGGAGCTCGCAACGGCATTGTGCGCCGCACCGTCGAGGAGATGGTGGCGCTTGGCGCAGCCCCGGAGCGTATCCAGGTGCTGCTCGGGCCGGCGGCGGCAGGTGAGTCCTATGAGGTGCCTGCCGAGATGGCTGCGGACGTCGAAAAGCATTTGCCCGGCTCGCGCACAACCACCAAGCAGGGGACCGCGGGCATCGACGTCCGTGCCGGGCTTGTGCGCCAACTGATGAGCATGGGCGTGACCCACATCGACGCAGATCCGCGCGATACCATCACCGATACCGATTTCTTCTCTCATCGCCGCGAGGGCGTCACCGGACGTCAGGCCGGCGTGATTTGGATGCCAGATGCATAACCTCGAAAAAGTAACCCAGCAGATTCACGACGCCGAGCGCGCCGCCGGCCGCCCGGAAGGCAGCGTGCAACTCTTGCCCGTGACCAAATTCCACCCCGTTGAGCGCATTATTGAACTCGCCGAGGCAGGCATCACCCTCGTCGGTGAGAACCGCGAGCAGGAGGCTCGCGCGAAGGCTGAAGCTCTGGATGGGCGGTGTCAGATCGCCATGATCGGCCAGATCCAGTCCAAGAAAGCTAACGCCGTCGCGCGTTGGGCGGCTCAGGTCCACTCGCTCGACTCGGTCAAACTCGCCCACGGCCTTGACCGTGGCATGGCGCTTGCCCTCGAGCGCGGCGACCGCACCACGGACACCCTGCCGTGCCTGATCCAGCTTTCCGACGACGGCGATACCGCCCGCGGCGGCGCGTCCTACGACGATGTTCCGGAAATCATCGAGGCGGTCGAAAATTCCGAGCATCTTCGCCTCGACGGGTTCATGGTCGTGCCACCGTTGAACTCCGACCCCGAGACGGTGTTCCGCAGGGCACGTGCGCTTGTCGACGACACCTCCGCCCACCTCGGCCGCGACCTCATCTTGTCGGCCGGTATGAGCGGGGACTTTGAGACAGCAATCGCGTGCGGATCCGATCTCGTGCGTGTCGGAACAGCGCTGCTTGGGCCCCGCCCCGTAGGCTGACCTTCATCGCAAAACCACCCCCAAGGAGCCCCACTATGTCCTTCTTTGGCAGCGCAAAAGAATTCTTCGGCCTCGGTCCGATCGAGAACAACGAGGACGACGCCTACTTTGAGGATTCGCGCTACTCCGAAACTTCCTCGACTGCTGGCGCTGGCGCGTACGACCGTGCTGAGCGTCCGTCGCGTTATGAGCGTGACCACCGCGAGGTGTCGTCGACACGCGCCAGCTACCGTCCGACCCCGCGCATCGTCAACGTGTCTCCGCGTAATTACAACGATGCCAAGGAGATCGGCGAGCCGTTCCGCGATGGCGACGCAGTGGTGATGGACCTCACCGATCTGGACACCGCCGATGCAAAGCGCATCGTCGACTTTGCTGCTGGCCTGTGCTTCGGCCTGCGCGGCAGCATGCACAACCTGTCCCGTGGTGAGGACACTCGCAAGCGCCTGTTTGCCATCGTCCCGGAAAACGCCAACGTGGACAAAGATGCGCTGAAGCGCTCCGCGGGCCTGCGCTAGACAACCTGTAGGGTGTGAACGCGTGGCACTTATCGGAGCAATTCTTTACGCCGTCATCGGCATCTACTCGCTGATTGTCGTCGTGCGCATCATCATTGAGATGATTCAGGCATTTTCGAAGCACTTCGACCCGCCCCACTGGTTCATCATGGTGGCGGAACCACTGTTCAAAATTACCGACCCTCCAGTGTTTGCATTACGCAAGCTCATCCCCCCGTTGAGGTTGAACGGGGGAGTAGGGCTCGATGTGAGCGTGATCGTGCTATTCCTGGCACTTTCCCTGCTCCAGATGGTTATCCGGGCGACGATGATCGTTCCGGCACTGCATTAGCGCGCTGTCATGTGCGTTGTGTAGACGAAACAGTTACAATTCAGCAGACAAATTAAGTACGTTCCCGTAACGTGGGGCGCATTCGCGACCCGCAGACGCGGGTCCGTTACAAGAACATGAAGGGAACGCAAATGCCGTTGACGCCAGCTGACGTGCACAATGTCGCTTTCAGCAAGCCCCCGATTGGCAAGCGGGGCTACAACGAGGACGAAGTTGATCAGTTCCTCGACCTGGTTGAAGACGCGCTTGCACAGCTCCAGGATGAAAACGAAGAGCTCCGCGCACGACTCGAAGAGGGTGGCGCTGGCGTAGCGGCACCGGCAGCAGCCGGTTCTTCCGCAGACGAGGCTGCAATCCGCCGCGAGGTGGAGCAGAAGATCCGCGCTGACTACGAGGCGCAGCTGCGTTCCGCGAAGGAAGCCAAGGACAAGGCCGAGGCTGAGGCTAAGGCTGCCAAGGAAGATGCGGCAGCAGCCCGCAAGCAGGCTGAGGAAGCTCGCGCACAGGCTGCGAAACGTCCGGCTGAAGGCGTGTCCAAGGCGGTCAACACCGCCCCGCAGAAGGCAGAGCCTTCGCAGGATTCGCACATCCAGGCTGCCAAGGTGCTCGGCCTTGCACAGGAGATGGCAGACCGTCTGACCAGCGATGCCCAGGCAGAGGCAACCTCCATGCTGGCAGACGCACGCAGCGCTGCAGAGCGTGAGGTGGCCGAGGCTGAGGCGAAGTCCAAGAAGCAACTGCAGGACGCTCAGACCCGCTCCCAGTCTCAGCTGCAGGAGGCGGAGACTCGCGCCAAGCAGCTCGTCGCCGAGGCCCAGAAGAAGGCCGAGGAGACCACTGGCGAGGCCGCTTCCCGCGCCGAGGCCCAGATCCGCCAAGCGGAGGAGAAGGCCAACAAGCTCAAGGCAGACGCAGAGCGCAAGCACACCGAGATTATGAACACGGTGAAGCAGCAGCAGACTGCGCTGGAGAATCGCATTGCGGAGCTGCGCACCTTCGAGCGCGAGTACCGTACTCGCCTGAAGACGCTGCTTGAGTCCCAGCTCGAGGAACTCGAGGCCCGCTCAACTACGGCGCCGAACGAGAAGTAAAACCTCAACGCCCGGGAGTGCTACACTTCTGGGCGTAACGCTTTGATCCGGCTATCACCGGGGAGCATTCCGGAAGAACGGCATCACGCTTATTAGAACCGGACGTTAAATGGGAAGACGTCACTTCCTTCACCACAAATGAAGTGGGGGCTTTCGCCCCAAGCAGGGTGGTACCGCGCAGCACATGCGTCCCTGCAGATTGTGTGTGGAGGAGTGTCATGGTTGGCAACGTCTACCCCAAGGTCGATATGACCGGAGGCAGCGACAAGTTTCCCGAGATGGAACGCGCTGTGCTCGACTACTGGAACAAGGATGAAACGTTCCAGGCATCGCTTGAGCAGCGTGAAGGCAGCGAAGAATACGTGTTCAATGACGGCCCGCCGTTTGCTAACGGTCTGCCTCACTACGGCCACCTGCTGACGGGCTACGTCAAGGACATCGTTCCGCGCTACCGCACGATGACCGGCTTCCACGTGCCGCGTGTGTTCGGCTGGGACTGCCACGGTCTGCCTGCGGAGCTTGAGGCAGAGAAGCAGCTCGGTATCACCGACAAGGCTCAGATCGAGGACATGGGCCTGGAGAAGTTCAACGAATACTGCGCCAAGTCCGTCATGCACTATGCCGGCGAGTGGGAAGAGTACGTCACCCGCCAGGCTCGTTGGGTCGATTTTGAGAACGGCTACAAGACCATGGACCCGGAGTACATGGAATCCGTCATGTGGGCGTTCAAGGAGCTCTACGACAAGGGCTTGATCTACCAGGGCTTCCGTGTGCTGCCGTACTCCTGGGCAGAGCACACGCCGCTGTCCAACCAGGAGACGCGTCTCGACGATTCCTACCGCGACCGCCAGGACCCTACCGTCACCGTCACCATGCCGTTCACCGGCGGGCGCGCCGGCTACGCTGCGGAGAAGACGTGGGCTGAGCACCCTGAACTGCACGATGCGGCTGCGATCGCCTGGACCACCACGCCGTGGACGCTGCCGTCGAACTTGGCGTTGGCGGTTCACCCGGAGGTTGAATACTCGTTGGTGAAGCCGGGGGATGAGGGTGTCGTCGATACGCCATTGCTCTTGGCGACGAACCTGCTCGGCGCATACGCGAAGGAACTCGGCGAGTACGAGGTCATCTCCACGTTCACCGGCGCCCAGCTCGAGGGCCTGGAGTACGAGCCGGTATTCGATTACTTCCGCGATCATGAGAACGCGTTCATGGTGCTTAACGCGGACTACGTCACCACCGAGGACGGCACCGGTGTCGTCCACCAGGCGCCCGCCTTCGGTGAAGACGATATGTTCACCTGCCAGGACTACGGCATCGATTTGGTCATCCCCGTCGACGCCGACGGCAAGTTCACCTCGCTGGTTCCGGACTACGAAGGCAAGTTGGTCTTCGACGCGAACCGCGACATCATCCGCGACCTGCGCGCCAAGGGCCGTGTCGTGCGTGACCAGACCATCGTCCACTCCTACCCGCACTCCTGGCGCTCCGGCGAGCCACTGATCTACATGGCGCTGCCGGCTTGGTTTGTGAAGGTCACCGACATCCGCGACCGCATGGTCGAGCTCAACCAGGAGATCGACTGGATCCCGTCGCATATCCGTGATGGCCAGTTCGGCAAGTGGCTCGAAGGCGCCCGCGACTGGAACATCTCGCGTACCCGCTACTGGGGCTCCCCGGTGCCGGCGTGGGTGTCCGATAACCCGGAGTACCCGCGGGTGGACGTCTACGGTTCCCTCGATGAGCTCGAGCGTGACTTCGGTGAGCGCCCCAAGTCGCTGCACCGTCCGCACATTGATGAACTGGTGCGTCCGAACCCGGACGACCCGACCGGTAAGTCCATGATGCGCCGCGTGCCGGACGTGCTCGACTGCTGGTTCGAATCCGGCTCTATGCCGTTTGCGCAGTACCACTACCCGTTTGAGAACCGCGAGGAGCACGACGCTCGCCAGCCGGCTGACTTCATCGTCGAGTACTCGGGCCAGACCCGTGGCTGGTTCTACGTCCAGCACGTGCTGTCTACCGCGCTGTTCGACCGTGTGGCGTACAAGAAGGTCGTCGCCCACGGCATCGTGCTTGGTTCCGACGGCCAGAAGATGTCCAAGTCCAAGGGCAACTACCCGAACGTCAACGAGGTTTTCGACCGCGACGGTTCCGACGCGATGCGTTGGTTCCTGATGTCTTCGCCGATCCTGCGTGGTGGCAACCTGATCGTCACTGAGCAGGGCATCCGCGAGGGCGTGCGCCAGGCGCTGCTGCCGATCTGGAACGCGTACACCTTCCTGCAGCTGTACTCCTCTGAGGACGCTCAGTGGTCGGTGGATTCCGACAACGTGCTCGACCGTTACATCCTGGCCAAGACCCACGACTTGGTGGAGGCCGTGGGCGAGGCTCTCGACGACACGCGCATCGCCGATGCTTGCGATGAGGTGCGTCGCTTCGCGGACACCCTGACCAACTGGTACGTGCGTCGCTCCCGTGATCGTTTCTGGGAAGGCCAGGAGGCCCACCCGGAGGCGTTCAATACGCTTTACACGGTGCTTGAAGTCGTGACCCGTACCGTCGCGCCGTTGCTGCCGTACATCTCTGAGGTGATCTGGCGTGGTCTCACCGGCGGCCGTTCGGTGCACCTGACTGACTTCCCGAAGACAGACAACCTGCCGGCGGATGCTGACCTGGTCGCTGCGATGGATGCGACGCGTGCGGTGTGTTCGGCGGCGTCGTCGGTACGCAAGGCGAACAAGCTGCGTAACCGTCTTCCACTGCCGAAGCTCACTGTTGCTCTGCCAGAGGCTGATCTACTTGAGCCGTTCCGCTCCACCATTCGCGACGAAGTGAACGTCAAGGACGTTGAGCTCACCGCGGATGTGGACTCGGCTGGTTCGTTCGAGGTCGTCGTTAATGCGAAGATTGCTGGTCCGAAGCTGGGCAAGGATGTCCAGCGCGCGATCAAGAACGTCAAGGCTGGCAACTATGAGCGTCGTGGCGACGACGTGGTGGTCGACGGAGACATCGTGCTGACTCCGGAGCTCTACACCGAGCGTCTCGTCGCCGAGAACCCGGAGAGCACTGCGCGTGTCGACGCCGACGCCGCCGTCGGCCTCGTCGTCCTGGACACCAACGTCACTGAGGAACTCGAGGCTGAAGGCTGGGCCGCCGATGTCATCCGTGGCCTGCAGGATGCGCGCAAGCGTGAGGGCCTTGAGGTCTCCGATCGCATTGCGGTTGTGCTTGCGGTGCCGGCTGAGAAGGAGGAGTGGGCTCGTCGTCACGCAGAGCACATCGCCGCTGAAACGTTGGCAACCTCCTTCGATGTGGTCACCGAACCAGTCGAAGGCCATGATGTTGTCGACGGTGTGACCGCCACCGTTCGCAAGAATTAGGCGCTGACGGACTATGCCGCTGCATAGTGGATCCTGACCCGGACCACTATGCAGCGGCATAGTGTTTTTAGGGGCTAGCCGTGAAGCGTGAGGCCCCAGTGCTGCATTGCGCCGGCGATTTCCATGCCGCTGGTGAGCGTCTTGTTGTAGTCGCTGCCGTTCGACGTCACCCCTAGTGCCCATGCGTCCGTGCCGTCGAACGCGAAGATCGCGCCTCCGGAATCGCCTCTGTCAGCGATGTTGCGAAACACGAATTGGCCGGCCCTATCTACCTCGACGAATTTGCCGCAGGAGTAGCCAGTGGTGGCACCGAGACGGCAAATGGTCATGTTGCCTTGCCCCGCTTGGGCTGGGGTGATCCAGCCCTTCAATCGGGAATTTACGGGCAGTGCGGAATCCACGTACGGCTTGGCGTCGTCGTAAATCTCAATCAGTCCGATGTCGGTGCCGATAAAGCCCGTGTTGTCGCGCTCGTAGAAGGATTCGACCATCTCGCCCACAACCAGTGACCCGCCGTATTGGTCATTGACGTAGTACTGGTCACCCACATCGCCGCAGTGCCCGGCAGTAACGATGAATGTGCGGTTTTCCCGCGACGCGATAAAACCAGTAGAGCAGTAGCTTTTGTTCACGTTGTAAATCTTCGCGCCAGGTACAACCTTGCCCGGAGCCTCGAGAAACAGCCAGTCCTGTTTGTTGTGATAGTAAATGCCCAGGTTGTCGTCCCTGCCGGTTACTCCCGCGCCGTTGTTTCGTGGGTCGATGCGCTGCGGGTCCACGGCCTGCGCCTGTGGTTGCTGCGGCTGTGCGTGCTGTCGCTGTGCTTGCCTTGTGGGGCTGGATTCCGATTGCGGGGCGAGAAAGTTCTCGGGAGGGAAATAAAAATTGCTCACTTGGGCGTCGGAGCCGTCGATCGTGCAGCGGAATGTGAATTCACCGATGTATTCGTCATTGCTGAGAAAACCGGAGATCTCGCTGTCGAACGTCTGTCCTGTGATTGCGTCGGTGGGCACTTCGTGTGCATAGACCGTTAGGGCGTCGTAGGCAACGCCGTCGGCGGTGGACGCGTTTCTGGCGGCGTTCTGACATAATTCGGCGACCTCAGTCGGTGTCAGTTTGGTCTCGGGAGCATCGGCGGCGATATCTTCTGCACCGGAACAGGCAGTGAGCGCAGTGAGCGTGGTCGCGGATGCGAGCGCTACCGAGATTAACGTTTGGATGATCTTCACAGATGTCATGGTGACACATCGTGGCGACGAATGTGTCGACTATGCAGCGGCATAGTTTTTCGAACAAAGAACCGCCGTCTGCTCCAAACTATGCAGCGGCATAGTGAAAAAGCTGCGCAGCCAAGGTGGGGGAATGGCCTCTTTGGGTAGATTTGAGGAAAACTATTGACTCGCACACCTATTCGATATATAAAGGTGTCAATGTTTGTAAACAAGGGGTGTGAACATGACAGTTGCAGTGAGCCAGTGGGTGGCTGATCGAACGAATGATTTGTCGGCAGAGGTGCTCGAAGACCGGATTAAGGTCAACCACCTTTCGGCCAATCACCATCGTGCGCGGATGCTTGAAGCAGTCGGGCAGTTCGATGAGCAGGATCTCGCGTCGCAGTATGGGGAGAAGTCGACCGCGACGTGGTTGCGTAGGGAACTCAACCTGCCCGAACCGACGGCCTTTGAGTATGTGAGGGTTGCCCGGGGCCTGCGCAGGTATCGCCGGTTATTCGAGGCGTTTGAGTCTGGGGTGATGCCGTATTCGACGGTTCGTTTTCTCCTGCAGTTTCTAGACGAGCAAAACGAAGAGGAGCTTGTCGCTCTTGCGTTGTCTCTGGCGTTTTCGGACCTGAAACTTGTGCTCGCCGGTGCCGGGCCGAAAGGCGATGAGCCGACCGAACCTTTCGCCCGGGCCAGAGAGTGCGACGATGGCATGCTTGCGTTCGAGGCCCGTCTTCCCGCCGTGGCTGGGCAGAAACTTCTGACCGCGCTGAAAATGGCGCAGTTGGCCAGTTTTGGTCTGGAGGACGTCGATCCGGAGGATCTCAACGATCCTGAAAAGGTGCAACTGCTTATCGACGACGCCACCAACGCCAAGGATGCTGTCGCCTCTGAGCAGGATCGCGAACCACGGAAACGGACAAAGATCACCGCCGAAGACATCGCGAAGACGGTTTCGCGCTACGGGCCTCCGGAGAAACAGGACGTTTACGCAGCGTTGCTGGCCATGGTGGATATGGTGCGGGCTCACCCGATTAGTCCGCTTCGTAGCCCCGGTGTGCAGGTCAATCTCATGGTGAATCAGGGCGGGGGCTGTTGGATGCCCGAAAACCGTGCCGCACGGTCAGAGGATGTGCGAAGCTACCTTGCTAACGCCGTGGTGCGGTTGCACTTGATGGACAAACATGGGCTGACCATCAACGTCGGCCGTGCACAGCGGTTCGCCACTGACGGCCAGGTGCAGGCGTTGCTAGCAACGTGGGGGTATCAATGTGCCATGCCTGGGTGCTCGCATCGCCGGTTTATTGAGATCCACCACATCCGAGAATGGGAGCATGGTGGCTCGACCAACATGGATAACCTCATTCCACTGTGCTCGAGTTGTCACTCGCAGGTTAGCCACGGGACGATCACAATTGAAAGCAGGGGAACCGACCTGTTCTTCACGTTTAACGATGGTGCGCGGTTTGTTTCCCGCGGGCGAGGGTTGCCGCGTCGCCTGGATTTCATCACGGGTACCTCATTCGATGAATGACGAAATTGGAACTCGGCGGTAGCGGTGGCGCACAGTGGTGGCATGACTCGCTGGGTGCTGCATATCGACATGGACGCGTTCTACGCGTCATGTGAGCAGCTCACCCGTCCCACGCTGAAAGGGCGGCCAGTGCTCGTTGCGGGTGTGACCGGCCGCGGGGTCGTGGCGGGCGCCAGTTACGAGGCAAGAAAGTATGGGGCGCGCTCCGCCATGCCAACACACCGGGCGGCACGTCTGGTGGGGCCAAAAGCAGTTCTTGTGGCACCCCGGCGGGCGGTGTACACGACCGCGTCGAGACGAGTGTTCGAGGTGATTAGCAAGCACGTTGATGTGGTGGAGCAACTGTCTATCGATGAAGCCTTCATGGAGCCAGCTGAGCTCATTGGTGCTACCCCTGACGAGGTGCGTGAGTGGGCGAACCAGTTGCGCGCGGAGATCAAGGAGGAGACTGGCTTGCCGAGCTCGATCGGAGCTGGGTCGGGCAAGCAATACGCCAAGATTGGTTCGGGCCGCGCGAAACCGGACGGAGTGTTTGTCATCCCGCATGAAGAACAGTTAGAGATCCTGCATCCGATGCCGGTCAATGAGTTGTGGGGTGTGGGGCCGGTGACGGAGGCGAAGTTAGCGTCGGCGGGGATCGAGACGATTGGGGATTTGGCGGCGCTGACCGAGAAAGAACTCGATATCGCGATTGGTGGTGCGGTGGGCAAGCAGCTGTGGTGGCTTGCTCGCGGTGTGGATGAGCGGCCGGTTGCCCCGCGTGCTGTGGCGAAGCAGATCTCCTCCGAGCACACCTACCCGAACGATTTAACCCAGCCGTCGGAGGTAGACACTGCGCTGGAACGTGCGGCAGCGGATTCGCATCGACGGTTGCTCAAGGACGGGAGAGGGGCTCGCACGGTGACAGTGAAGCTGCGGATGGCGGACTTTCGCATCGAATCCCGCTCGGCGACCCTGCCGTATGCAACCGACGATGCGGAAACCCTGCTCGCAACGGCGTTTCGACTGGTGCGTTACCCGGACGAAGTCGGGCCAATCAGGCTTGTCGGGGTGTCGTATTCGGGCCTGGAGGATGCGCTGCAGGATGTGTTGTTTCCGGAGTTGGATCAGGAGATTGTGAAGCCGGCGCCGGTGGCGGAGGACTACGAAACTGGGGTGAGTGATCATGCCGCACCGGCTGGACTCGAGGTGGTCTCAGAGATGGGAGACACGCCAGGGCAGTGGCGGGCTACCCAGGACGTGTTTCACCCTGAGTTTGGGCACGGTTGGGTGCAAGGGGCCGGCAAAGGGTGGGTCACGGTGCGGTTTGAAACTCGCGCGACGGGGCCTGGCAGGGTCAAGAGCTTGCGTAGCGACGATCCCGCGCTCGTCCCGGCCGACCCCGTCGATTCGTTGGCGTGGGAGGACTGGCTGTCAGAGCAGTGAGCTGGGATTCACACCGGTGGCCAGGGCGGTGAGCAGTGCGATACGAGCTTGGCCGGGGGAGAGATGGCCGGCGGGCAGCGCGCCGAGGTCGCCGAGGGTAGAGCCGCCACCTGCGCCGCCGTAGGCGAAGGTCACTGCACCGTAGGGGGCAGAAGTGGCAATCACTACGGGGATGCCGCGGCGCAGCATGTCGCGAAGTGCTTCGCCGGTGCCGTCGGAGACGTTGCCGGCACCGAGGGCCTCGACAATGACGCCGTCGGGGGACTTCGAGGCGACAAGATGTGCAACGGTGCCGTCGTCACCTGGCCATGCACGCAGGATCGGCACGAACAAGCCGTCCAATGGCGCAGCGGGGACAGGCATAGGTCGGCGCAGTGAAACGGGGACGTCGAAGGCGTCCAGATCGGTAGTGTGCCGCTTGCGTAGGCCGCGTGCAGGCAAGGTTGTGCCACCGAAGTGAACGAAGGCGCCACCGCCGCGTTGGGTGGCGGCCACCTCGATCGCGCCACGCAGGTTTGCGGGCCCGTCAGGGTGGGGATGATCGGCGGAGCGCATCGCACCGGTCAACACGACGGGACGTTCATCGCGGTGGACGAGGTCTAACGCGAGGGCGGTTTCTGCCATGGAGTCGGTGCCGTGGGTGATGACGAGGCCGGTGAGGGTGTCGTCGTGAAGCAATGTGCTAGTCAGCGCACGAAGGCGGTCGATGTCGGCGAGCCCCATTGACGACGAATCCAGACTCGCAATCTCCCGAGTTTGCACGTCACGGGTGGTTTCGCTACGGGCGACAAGTTCATCGGCGGACAAGGTCGGCACAAGCGCCCCGGACACATCGGCGGTGGAGGCGATGGTGCCTCCGGTGGAGACAACGTAGACGGTCATGTGCACCAGAGTGCCAGAAATGGGCTTCAGTGCAGTAACGTTGAGCAAGTCAATCAAGGTATGCAAGGAGAACACGTGAAAGCACAGCGATTTGCTGCGGCACTTGCAGCGGCCAGCCTCGCGCTGGGTCTGACCGCCTGCTCGGGCGAGTCCGACAACACGGAGAACACCACCACCGCAGCCGAACAGGCAAGCGCATCCGACGCAGCGCCCGTGGCAGAAATGCCCACCGCAGAAGAGCTCAACGCAGTCCTGCAGCGCGCTGCCGACCCGAACCTGCCCATCGCAGAACGCGCGAACACCGTCCAGGGTGGCGAAACCACGCCGGAACTGTTCGATCTGATGACCCAGTCTCAGCAGGAATCAGGCGCGAACTTCCAGGTGGTCAACCCGGTGTTGCCGGGCTACACCACCAACTCGGTGTTGGCGACGGTGAACTTCACCCGACCGGACGCGGAATCGCAGCTGGCTGAGGATGTGGAGTTTGTGTACGAGGAGGGCCACTGGAAGATCTCGCAAAGCTGGGCGTGCTTCCTGGTCAGCAACACCTTGCCGCCGGAGCAGGTGCCGGACATGTGCAACACCGGCGCACCGGCCGCACCGGCCGCACCGGCTGAGGCCCCGGCCGAAGCCCCAGCCGAGCAGGCGCCTCCGGCAGCTCCTGGCCTGTAAGTTAAGCGCCGTACCGCACAGCCCGCGTGATGTCTTGGACCACGCGGGTTGTTTGCTCCCCGCCGGAGTACACCAGGTGGGTTGTCGCTTCCACCTCGCCTGACACTGGCAACGGGCGGGAGAAATCGACGGTGATGTGCCCCTTCGACGTGGTGGAAGAGGACTCCACCTCGATGTGCTGGCCGTTGAGGTCCCCGGCGGCATCGGCGTCGATCGTCATGTCCTTTTCCGAGGGGCGTTCCTCGATGTCGACGGCGAGGTCAACGGTGGAATCGGTAAGCGACTCGACAGTGTAGGTGGTGGTGCGCAACATCGTGTTGTCGCCGGCGACTCGGTTTTCCACCTTCCACACGCCACCCTCACCGATTGGTTCGGTGGGGAACACGACGTTTTGGGTGATCAGCGCCAGCAGGGCGGGCTCCACATGCTGCAGGCCGCGCTCCGGTGCTTCCGGTGGGGCGAGCAGTTTGATGGTGGAGATCTTCCCAGAGTCGTCGCCACGCCAGCTCATGCGGAAGCCTTCAGTGGCGGCGACGTCCTGGCCGATGTCCAGGTTGGAGTGTTTGCCGGAGCCGACGGTGAAGTCGATTCGTCGAGAAGCAGCTGCTTCTCCCTCGCCGGGTTCAGGTGCGTCACCAACCGAGATGTCCAGCGGCAACGTCGTGATCGCCACATCGCCGCCCCGGACCTGATCGCCCACTGTCTGCGCGACACCGGACGAGACCGCAACCGTGGTGGACCAGGGCTCGGCGTTCTCGGTGTACGACAACACGCGAGCATGTTCGCCCGTATCGACGACAGTGACACCCGGCTCGTCCACAGGGAACGCGGGCACGCCCTCGATCAGGTCTTCCTCGCCCGCGCATGCGGTGAGGGACAGTGACAAAGCAACGGCGGCAACGGCGGCAGTTAAACGAGACATCTTTAAGAACGTACCGCACGGCATACGCAGGGGTAGCGTCCGAGGCGCTAAGGTGGGACGGCGATGGAACAGGCAACGAAACCCCGCTCGACACCCCGCTACCTTGGTGTCGTGATCGCTGTGATGCTCATCGTGGCGGCGCTGGACCAGCTCCTGAAAATCATCATGGTCGCATGGCTGGAACCCGGAGTGCCCCACCCAGTGATCGGAGATTGGTTCCGCTTCTACCTGCTGTTTAACCCGGGCGCCGCATTTTCAATGGGGCAGAATTCGACGTGGTTATTCACCACCCTCCAACTTGCGTTTGTCATTGGTGCGCTTTGGTTTGGTCCTCGCATGTCCACACGTTGGGAGGCGTTTGGTCTAGCGCTGGTCGCAGGTGGCGCACTGGGCAACCTGTGCGACAGGTTGTTCCGTGAGCCTGGATTCTGGTTCGGACATGTGGTGGACTACATCTCCGTAGGCAGTTTCGCGGTGTTTAACCTGGCCGATGCTGCTATTACGGTCGGTGTGGTGGTGTTTGTCGTGGCCACCTTTGTTGCAGAGCGGAAGGGGGACAACGATGGGTAAGTTCCGGGCGCTTCCAGTGCCGGAAGGGCTGGACGGGATGCGTGTCGATGCTGCGATGTCGAAGCTGTTCGGTGTCTCCCGTGCCGTCGCCGCAGAAATTGCCGCGAACGGTGACGTGCTTGTCAACGGCACTGCTGCACAGAAATCGGAACGAGTCCACACAGGCGCCATGCTGGAGGTCACTCTGCCGGAGCCGAAGCGGGCGCCGCAGCCGGTCACCGAACTCGTTGAAGGTCTGGAGATCCTGTACAAGGATGCCGACGTCATCGCGGTGGATAAGCCTGTGGGCGTGGCGGCGCACCCGACCTTGGGCTGGGAAGGCCCCGATGTGGTCGGTGGGTTGCAAGCCATGGGATTCACGCTTCCCGATGCCGGCCCGCCGGAGCGCAAGGGCATCGTGCAGCGTCTCGACGTCGGCACATCCGGCGTCATGATCGTTGCCGCAAGCGTGCCCGCTTACTCCGCGTTGAAACGCGCCTTTAAAGAACGCACCGTGGACAAGACCTATAACGCGTTGGTGCAGGGGCTGCCGGACCCGACAGTCGGCACAATTGATGCACCGATCGGACGCCACCCTTCCGCCGGGTGGAAGTTTGCCGTCACGCAGGACGGCCGGCCGAGCGTGACCCACTACGAGGTAATTGAAGCGTTCCGCCGGGCGAGTCTCATCGAGGTGCACCTAGAAACGGGCCGGACCCACCAGATCAGAGTGCATATGTCCTCGGTGGGCCATCCCTGCGTGGGAGATCCGATGTATGGGTCGGACCCGACTCTGTCGAAGCAACTCGGGTTGAAGCGCCAGTGGCTGCATGCCACCAGCCTTGGGTTCGTCCACCCGCGTACCGGTGAATATATGGAGGTCACCTCCGAGTATCCGGAGGACCTTCGTGTGGCGCTTGATGCGGTCCGTAACGGGTAGGCGGGTCGTCGCAACGCTGCTTGCAGCTGGTGTTGCGCTCTCAGCGTTGTGGGCGATTGGCGTTGCAACGCCACCACTGCCATCTGTGCTGCAAGGCGACACCCTCGGGCCCGAAGACGGGGAAGAGAACTACAAGCAACGCGCCGACGACACCTTGCGTGCCGCCGACGCCCCCGCGTTCGCGCTTGTGACGTTCGATACAGCATTATCTGTTCACGATGCTGCGGTGACGGTTGCGCCGGCGCGCCGGGCGAGTGCTCTGGTCGCGAACGGCGGAGCGCCTATCGCGGTTGGTGAACCGCCTGCGGGGCAGCTACGTGACGAAATCTTCCAGCAAGCAACCACGCAGCCAATTGACGCAGTGATCGTTTACGGTTCAGGCGATGAACTCCGCGCGGTTGCCGAACAGCCAGCTGTTTTCGCCGTGGAAGTATTGCCTTCTGATGCTGTGTGGGGAGCGTTTGCATTGACCCGAAACGTCTCTGGGGGCCGTGTATAGTTTGCGGAGTTATATGCCTGCTACCGGGAGGAGACCCCTTGGCTTCCGAGACCAATCACTCGACCGCACGTCGCCGGCTGACACGCGTGAGCCTGGCAATTGTCACGTCGTCCGCACTGCTGCTCGGCGCGTGCGGATTCGGTGGCGATGGCAACGGCGAAGGCGAAGGTGACGGGCTGCAGCCCGGCGATTACACCGTCGTGTCCCAGGAAGGCGTCTCTGACAGTGTTGTCGTCTCCGGCAAGATTGAGCCGGTGCGCACTGTCAACATCACCTCGGCGGTGCAGTCTGAGGTAAAGAATGTTGCAGTGAAGGCTGGTGACAGGGTCCAGGCGCAGCAGTTCCTCGTTGCCATGAATACCGAGGAGCTGGAGCGCCAGTTGGCGGTCCAGCAAAAGCAGCAGGCGAACGCGCAGGCTGATGCGCAGGCCAACGTGCAGCAGGCGCAGCAGCAGTTGAACGCGTATCAGGCAAGCATCAATAACGGGACGCACCCGGCGATTGCTGCTGCTCAAGCGCAGGTCGACCAGGCGCAGGCGGCTTACAACGCTGCTGTTGCTGCAGAGGGCGGCCCGCGCTTGATCAACCGCGGCATGGCGGCTGTGGAGCAGATGGCGGGTCAGATCTCCTCGCTTGGCAATGCGACGGCAAAGCCGGGTGTTCCAGCACCACCGGCACAGCCGGCACAACCGGCACCGCAAGCTCCGGCGCAGCTCGCTGGTGGTTCGTTGAGCAAGCAGGAGGCTCAGGCGGCGCTGCAGCAGGCTCAGGCGGAACTTGAGTCCGCACGTGCGCAGGCGGCGCAGGAACGTGACCAGTTGCAGGCGCAGGTGAGCTCCGCTACCCGTCAGGCCGAGTCGGCGCAGCTTGGCGAGGGCGACGGCACCCTCGAATACCAAGTCCGTGAAGGCACCGTGTACGCCCCGATCGCGGGATTGGTGACCGAGGTTTCCGTGCACGAAGGCGACATCCCGCAAGGCAAATTGCTCAGTATTGCCGACGATTCCTCCCTGGTCATTCGGGCAGAGGTCCGTGAGTCGGACGTGCCAAACATCTCGGTCGGGGACCGGGTTGATTTCACGTCGACCGCAACTGGCAAGAAGCAGTTCAAGGGCAAGGTCACGCGCATTGCGCCGGCCGCGAGCGGTTCTGGTTCTGCTGAGGTTCCTGGCATGGCGATGGGCGGCGGCGGATCGCAAAATTCGAGCGAGGTGACGTTCCCGGTCGAGATCGAAATCACCGGCGACAAGGAAGGTCTGCTGCTGGGTGGTACCGCGCGTGCGGAGATCATTACCGCTGAGGCGAAGGACGCGCTCAACGTCCCGCTCGACGCCGTGTATGAGGAGGACGGCAAGAAGAAGGTTCTCGTCATGGCAACCGAGGGCGAAGATGCGACCTCTGGCAAGGTCGAGGAACGCATCGTGAAAACCGGTGCGTCCAACGACGTCGACATTGCCATTACGGGCGGCGACCTCAAGGCTGGCGATATTGTCGTGAACTGGCCGGACGAGTACCGCGAGCGTATCGGGGAGACCGTTGAGATCAACGACCCGAACTTCGACCCGGAGAAGGTCCGCGAGGCTCGCGAAGGCAAGAAGAAGCAGGACGGCGAGAAGGAGCAGCCGTAAGTGTTTCGCAGGAAAAAGCGTCCGCTTGACGACGACACCCTGACCGACACGACAGACACCCACGACCCGTTCTTCCTCGACGGCGAAGAAGACCCAGCCGATGAAGACGAACCGGTAGTTGAAACTGTCCCGGTGGAGGAAGTCGTCGATACGCAGCCGCGCATGGAGAACACCGGCAGGTTGATCGACATGCGCCGGATCGTGAAGACGTACAACGTTGGCGAGCCGAGCGAACTGACCGTACTGCACGGCGTGGATTTCTACGCTGAACAGGGCGAATTTGTTTCTATCGTGGGTCCTTCGGGCTGCGGTAAATCGACGTTGATGAACCTAATCGGCATGCTTGATCGCCCCACGGAAGGTGCGTATGCCTTCAACGGCGAACCTGTGTACGCGAAGCAGGACAAGGAACTGGCGCATTACCGCAGCCAAAACATCGGATTCATTTTTCAGAACTTCAACCTCGTTGGCCGCATCGACGCGCTGCAGAACGTGGCCATGCCGATGATGTACGCCGGTGTGCCGAAGCGCGAGCGCGAGGAGCGCGCCGCCGAACTGCTGGATCGCATGGGCATGGGGGATCGGTTGCACCACAACCCCAACGAACTTTCGGGTGGCCAGAAGCAGCGTGTGGCAATCGCACGCAGCCTGGCCAATGACCCAGGGCTGCTGCTTGCCGACGAGCCCACGGGCGCCCTGGATTCCAAAACCGGACGCATGGTCATGGATCTGTTCCACGAACTCAACCAGGAACTGGGCAAAGCCATCGTGTTTATTACCCACAACCCGGAGTTGGCTGAAGAAACCGGCCGGATCGTGGAAATGATGGACGGAAAAATCGCTCGTGTGCGCCAGCCGGGTGGGGTGAACTAGGTGAATATTCGCGAATCGCTACGGTTGGCGCTGTCCAGCCTGAATACCAACAAGTTGCGCTCGCTGCTGACGCTTTTGGGCATCATCATCGGCATCATGGCCGTGATCATCATCATGACGTTGGGCCGTGCCCTCGAGAACGATGTGATGGGTGGTCTGGAAGACGCCGGCACGACCACGTACCCGGTGATGGTGCACGAACGCGCGGAAGAAGGCGAGAAATCCGAGGACCCGTTTGCGGCGTTTGATCTTGCCCCGCCGACAAACGAGAACGATGCTGTCACGTTTGATCAGCTCAACGAGCTGCAAGCGTCGTTCGGCGACCGCGTGCAAGGCATCGATCTGGAGCTTTCCGGCGGTGGTGACGCACAGGTCGGGGACAACACTTCAAGTGTGTCGATCTACCCGTCGCTTGCGAGTTCGCTCGACATGCGTGGCCTGAAGGTTCAGTACGGTCGCGGGTTGGATCAAGACATCATTGATAGTCGTCGCCCCGTTGCCGTTGTGTCGCCAGAGCTGGTCGAGGCGTTGTTCGACAACGATCCGAGCAAGGCGCTCGGCTCCCGCTTCGACCTCATCATCGACGGCAAGCCGGCGGTGTTCACCATCATCGGTGTGCTGGAAAAATCGGAGAGCCAGCCCATGTTCGGGGAAACCGCGTTTGCGGACGCCTACATTCCGGTCACGGCCGCGGGCAGGGTTGGCTTGGAGGCGGACTGGGTGTCGTCGTTTAGCGTGCGTGCTGCTGTGGATGAGGACCCGGAAGTGTTCCGCGCAGACCTGCAAACGTACCTGGATCGCATGTACGCCGGTAACGACAACTACGAGGCCGAGGTGTTCGATATCTCAGCGAGCCTCGAAGGCTTGACGACGATCTTCCGCACCCTGTCGACCGTGCTCTCCGCAATCGGCGGCATCTCGCTCCTCGTCGGCGGTATCGGCGTGATGAACATCATGCTGATCACGGTTACTGAACGCACCCGCGAAATCGGCGTGCGTAAAGCGCTCGGCGCAACCCACAATGATATTCGTGTCCAGTTCATCGTCGAGGCGATGCTGGTGTGCCTCATCGGCGGCGTCATTGGCGTCATCCTAGGTGGCGCTGTCGGCATGATCGCCAGCTCGGCGCTTTTGGAAATGACATGGCCACCGATCGGAGCCGTGGTGTTCGCGCTGCTGTTCTCGCTGGCGACCGGTGTGTTCTTCGGCGCATACCCTGCGTCGAAGGCCGCGAAGATGCAGCCCATCGACGCGCTGCGCTACGAATAATTCGGACTTGCGTAGCCGTCTAAGATGAGCCGCATGGCCAAAAAATCCTCCTTCGTTCATCTTCATAACCACACCGAGTTCTCCATGTTGGACGGCATGGCAAAGGTGGACTTGCTGGCTGAGGAGGTGTCCCGCCAGGGCATGCCAGCAGTCGGCATGACCGACCACGGCAACATGTTCGGCTCCAATGCGTTTTACCGTCGCATGGTCGATGCTGGTGTGAAGCCGATCATCGGCATTGAGTCTTACATGGCACCGGACTCTCGTTTTAATAAGAAGCGTGTGCTGTGGGGTACGCCGGATCAAAAGCGTGACGATGTCTCCGCGTCCGGCGCATATCTCCACCAGACCATGCTCGCCGAGAACGCGACGGGTCTGCGCAACCTGTTCAAGCTGAGCTCCCTTGCGTCGTACGAGGGACAGTTGGGCAAGTGGCCTCGCATGGATGCGGAACTTATCGCCGAGCATGCTGACGGCATTATCGCGACCACTGGCTGCCCGTCCGGTGACGTGCAAACTCGCCTGCGTCTAGGCCAGTTTGACGCCGCGTTGGAGGCTGCGGCGATGTGGCAGGACATCTACGGCAAGGACAACTACTTCCTTGAACTGATGGACCACGGGTTGCACATCGAACGCCGCGTGCGCGACGACCTGTTGCGCATCGGAGAGATGCTTGAACTGCCGCCGCTGGTGACCAACGACTGCCACTACGTCCTCGAATCCCAGGCGCCCGCGCACGAGGCAATGCTGTGTGTCCAGACAGGCAAGACGCTGCTGGATCCGGACCGCTTCAAGTTTGATGGCTCCGGCTACTACATCAAGACTGCCGAACAGATGCGTGAGTTGTGGGACTCCACCGTGCCTGACGGGTGCGACAACACCCTGTGGATCGCGGAGCGTGTCGGCGACTACAGCGAGTTGTGGGAGGAACACCCGCACGATCGCATGCCGATCGCGGACGTTCCGGAGGGACACACTCCGACGACGTGGCTGCGTGAGGAGGTTCGCCGCGGACTGTCGGAGCGTTTCAACGGGGGAGAGGTTCCGCAGGAATACACCGAGCGTGCGAATTACGAGATCGACGTCATCGACATGAAGGGCTACCCCTCCTACTTCCTGATCGTTGCGGAGCTGATTAAGCACGCCCGCGAGATCGGCATTCGCGTTGGTCCCGGTCGTGGTTCCGCCGCTGGTTCGTTGGTTGCGTATGCGTTGACCATTACAAATATTGACCCGATGGAGCACGGCCTGCTCTTCGAGCGATTCCTCAACCCGGAGCGTCCGTCCGCACCGGATATCGATATCGACTTCGACGATCGCCGCCGCGGAGAAATGATCACCTACGCCGCCGAGCGTTGGGGCGAGGACAAGATCGCCCAGGTGATCACCTTTGGCACGGTGAAGACGAAGCAGGCGATTAAGGACTCGGCGAAGGTGAACTTCGGCCAGCCGGGCTTCCAGATGGCCGACCGCATCAACGGTGCCTTGCCACCAGCAATTATGGCGAAGGATATTCCACTGTCCGGCATCACCGATCCGGAGCACGAGCGCTACGCGGAAGCGGCTGAGGTTCGCTCGCTGATCGAGACAGATCCGGATGTGGCCAAGATCTATGAAACCGCCCGTGGACTTGAAGGCGTTGTGCGCCAAGCAGGCGTACACGCGTGTGCTGTGATTATGGCGTCTGTGCCGCTGATGGACCACATTCCGATGTGGAAGCGTCCTGCCGACGGTGCGATCATTACCGGTTGGGACTATCCGGCGTGCGAGGCCATTGGCCTGCTGAAGATGGACTTCCTGGGGTTGCGCAACCTGACAGTGCTTGGCGACGCGCTGGAGAACGTGGAGAAGAACCGCGGCGAGACCATCGACCTTGAAGCCTTGGACACCGACGACGAGGCAGTGTACGAGTTGCTGTCTCGTGGCGACACCCTTGGTGTGTTCCAGCTCGACTCCGGAGGTATGCAAGAGTTGCTCAAGCGCATGAAGCCGACGGGCTTTAACGATATTGTCGCCTCGCTCGCTCTGTACCGTCCGGGCCCGATGGGTGTGAACGCTCACTGGGACTACGCCGACCGCAAGAATGGGCGCAAGCCGATCACTCCGATTCACCCGGAGCTTGAGGAGCCGCTGCGCGAGATTCTCGACGAAACCTACGGCCTGATCGTCTACCAAGAGCAGATCATGAACATCTCGCAGAAGGTAGCCAACTACACGGCTGGTCAGGCAGACGGCTTCCGTAAAGCCATGGGTAAGAAGAAGCCGGAGGTGCTGGCGAAGGAATACGAAACCTTCTCTGCCGGCATGTTTGAAAACGGCTACTCCAAGGAAGCCGTCGATGCACTGTGGGGAACGATTGAGCCGTTCGCGTCGTACGCGTTTAACAAGTCGCACGCCGCAGGCTATGCGTTGGTGTCGTACTGGACTGCCTACATGAAGGCGAATTACGCCGCCGAGTACATGGCCGCGCTGCTGACCTCTGTGGGTGACAAGAAGGACAAGTCCGCGATTTACCTGTCGGATTGCCGCCACCTGGGCATCAGCGTGCTGCAGCCAGATATCAACGAGTCTGAAGAGAACTTCATGGCTGTCGGCAAAGACATCCGTTACGGACTTGCGGCTGTGCGAAACGTCGGCGCGGAAGTGGTGGAGTCCATCAAAGAGACCCGCAAGTCCAAGGGGCACTTCACCAGCTTCTCTGACTACCTGGACAAGATCGATCTCCTTCCGTGCAACAAGCGCATCACGGAATCGCTGATCAAGGCAGGCGCGTTCGATTCTTTGGGTCACCCGCGTAAGGGCTTGATGCTAATCCAAGAAGACGCGGTGGACTCAGTCTTGGCGACGAAAAAAGCCGCCGACAAGGGCCAATTCGACCTCTTTGCGGGCCTTGGTGGCGAGGACGGTTCCGCGAATTCTGCGTTTGCCATCGAAGTACCTGAAGACGAATGGGACCGTAAGCACAAACTCGCCCTCGAGCGCGAAATGCTTGGCCTATACGTGTCCGGGCACCCGCTTGATGGGTACGAGGAAGCCATCGATGCACAGACCGATACGCAGCTCACCACCATCCTGTCCGGTGAACTGCGTAACGGCGCAGAGGTCACCATCGGTGGGTTGATTTCGAATGTGGACCGACGCTTCTCTAAGAAGGACGGTTCTCCCTGGGCGATTGTGACCATCGAGGATCACCACGGCGCACAGGTGGATGTGCTGCTCTTCAATAAGGTATACGCGCTTGTGGCTCCGCAAATTGTGGAGGACAACATCATTTTGGTCAGAGCACATGTCTCAATTCGTGACGAGCGCATGAGCTTGTTTGGCGACGACGTCAAAGTCCCCGAACTTGGCCCCGGCAACGGTGCTGGCCTACCGCTTCGTCTAACGCTGCGGACGGACCAGTGCACCATCGACAACATTTCGAAACTCAAGGGAGTGCTGTCGAACAACCCAGGCGACTCAGACGTCTATCTCAACCTGGTCAACGGCGAACACAGTCAACTGATGATCCTCGGCGACCATTTGCGAGTGCACCGTTCTGCGAGCCTGATGGGTGATCTCAAGGCAACCCTGGGTGCGGGGATCTTGGGCTAGGGGAAACTATGCCGCTGCATAGTGTGCTCGTTTGAGGCTCGTGCGGTGGTGACTATGCCGCTGCATAGTCGGCTTCGGTGATTCTCTGCGGGCGTACCGCGCCGCGAGCTTGTCGGGTGACGCCTTGGGAGCTGGGATGCTCGGCTAGGAGAAACTATGCCGCTGCATAGTGCGCGGGCTCGAGGATCCAGCGGTAGTGACTATGCTGCTGCATAGTCGGCTTCGGTGATTCTCTGCGGGCGTACCGCGCCGCGAGCTTGTCGGGTGACGCCTTGGGAGCCGGGATGCTGGGAGAGGGCGGACTATGCCGCTGCATAGTCGGCGCAGCTAAATGCCCGCTGGCATATTGCACAGCGGGCATGAGGAGATGAAGCGCGTGTCTTACTTGAAGAACTTACGCAGCGCCTCGCGACCACCAGGGATCGAGTTGATGAAGACAACCAGGCTGCCAATTGCAGCACCAAGCGTCGTAACAATCACGCTGATAGTCGTGATTGCTTTCAGGATCTTTTCCTCGTTATCGGCAGGGCCGATGCTTCCGTGCGGAGCCAGCGTTGCCGAAGGCTCAGCGGTCACCTTCGTCGGCGTAGGAGCGGTCGTGGTTTCCTTCGTCGTGGTTTCGGTCGACTGGTTGGTGGTAGTTTCCTCCGACGTCTCAGTAGTCGTCGTCGAGGTGGTGGTTTCCTCCGTGCCCTCGGAAGGTGTCGGTTCCGCCGGCGCCTCAGTGGTCGTCGTCGGTGCCGGTTCCGAGGTGGCGGTGGTAGTTGCCGAAGTGGGTTCGGATGTGGTGGTCTCTGCAGCGAGAGCTGAAGTGCCAAGAGCGCCAGCGGCGACGGCGGCACCGGCTGCGGAAACCAACAGAGTGCGGAGCTTCATGCTTGAATATTCCTAGCTGGGGTGGAGGTTTAGAACGGGAGCTTCGGGAGCTGGACCTGCGGCACGTGGACGTGCGGGATGCCCAGGTGGAACTCGCGGTTCAGTGCGTCGATGATCTTGTTGATGCCACGCGGGTCAGAGAACACGATCAGACCGGTGGTCAGAACCGCAGCGAGGGTGCCAGACACTGCGCCGATGATGTGGCCCTGGGAGGAACCGGAAGTCTGCTTCTGGGGAGCCGGCGGGTTGTTGTCCTCGCTCTTGCCCGGCTGCTCGGTCTCGCCCGGCTTGTCGGTTTCGCCCTTGTTGTCCTCGGGCTGGTCAACCGGAGCGGTGGTGTGGGTGTCGGTGGCCTCGTTGCCGGTGTTCTTGGCGTCCTCAGCGTAAGCCGGGGTAACAGCCAGGGTCAGCGCGGTCGCGGCAGCGACCATTGCAGAAGAAATGCGCTTCATTATGAAAAACTCCTATGGAAATTTAGGGGGTTTGTCGCTGTCGACCGTGCGCTCGACAGATCACTCGGAAGAACCTAGCAGGTTCCCAGAAGAAAACATAGTGATATAGGCAATGTTTTCAGTGTTCCCCGCATCGGATTGGCCAACACCTGGAAGTCAGGGGTTTGGTCACGGCGAGCAGTGTACCCCAAATCATCTATATGTCTAAGTTCTGTGGAAGCGGGGTAAATCGAGGTTTGAACAAACTGAAAGCTCGTCGCGCGTACACTGATCGACCATGCGCCCATCTGACACATTCCAAGAGGTCCATGCCGCCGATATCCAGTTCGCGCAGGGAAGGATTTCTTCTGTCATTACTCCGTCGCCGCTGCAGTACTGCCCGCGGCTGTCTCAGCAGTACGGTGCTGAGATTTATCTCAAGCGTGAAGACCTGCAGGATGTGCGTTCGTACAAGATTCGCGGGGCGTACTTTGGCATTTCGCAGCTAACCCCGGAGGAGCGGGAGGCTGGCGTAGTGGCGGCGTCGGCAGGCAATCACGCCCAGGGCGTGGCGTACGCGTGCCGTGCGCTTGGGATTCAGGGCAAGATCTTTGTCCCGAAACCCACCCCGAAGCAGAAGCGTGACCGCATTTTGGTGCACGGCGGTGATGCGATTGAGCTCGTCGTTACGGGCAACACGTTTGACGAGGCTGCCCAGGCTGCGCGCGAAGACGCTGCGGCACGGGGAGCGACGGTGATTGAGCCGTTCGACTCGCGCAATACCGTGGTCGGGCAAGGCACCGTCGCGGCCGAGATCGTCGCGCAATTGTCCAGTATGGGCAAGCAGCTCGACACTGTTCTTGTGCCGGTCGGTGGCGGTGGCCTGATGTCAGGTGTGATGTCGTATGTGGCGGACATGTCGCCGTCGACGAGGGTGGTTGGTGTTGAGCCGGTGGGGGCGTCGTCGTTACGCGCTGCGATTGAGGCGGGCGAGCCGGTGACGCTGGAATCTATCGACCCATTCGTAGACGGTGCGGCGGTGAAGCGGATCGGTGACACTCCCTGGCAGGTGTTCCAAGCACATAAGGATCGTGCAGAGGTGCTTGCTTGTGACGAAGGGGCAGTGTGCACGGAAATGCTCTCGCTGTATCAAAACGAAGGCATCATCGCTGAGCCCGCGGGTGCGCTGTCGGTTGCGGGCCTTGCACAAACGACGATTAAGCCAGGCTCGACCGCCGTCTGCATCATCTCTGGGGGCAACAACGATGTGCTGCGCTACGCGGAGGTCATGGAGCGCTCCTTGGTCCACCGCGGGCTGCGTCACTACTTCCTGGTCAACTTCCCCCAAGAGCCAGGGCAGCTTCGCATGTTCCTGCGGGAGATCCTGGGTGAGGAAGACGACATCGTCTTGTTTGAGTACCTGAAGAAGAACAACCGCGAAACCGGTGCTGCGCTCGTCGGTATTGAACTTGCGCATGCGGACGACCTTGCCCCGCTTCTAGAGCGCATGGACGGATCGCTGATCGGCTGCCGCCGTCTAGAGCCGGGAACGCCGGAGTACGACTTCATCGTCGCAGGTTAAATGGTTACGTCCTACGTTCGCCCGAAGGCAGGCGAGACTGCCATCCACGAACTTGAAATCAAGCGTTCGCGGTTTATTACCTGGGTGACGCGTGCGACCACTGAGGAGGAAGCGCGCGAGGTCATCCATGCCGCGCGTGAGGCGTACCCGGATGCGCGCCACCATTGTTCGGCGTTCATCGTTCATGTCGACGACGCACAGCCAATCGAGCGTTCCTCCGACGACGGTGAGCCCTCCGGCACGGCAGGAAAGCCGATGCTTGAGGTGCTCAAAGGATCAGGTATGTCCGACATTGTCGCCGTGGTTATTCGCTACTTTGGTGGCATCAAGCTTGGCACAGGCGGCCTTGTGAGTGCGTATACGAACGCGGTGTCTGAAACACTGCCGAGCGTTGTCACCACCACACGTGCCATGCGTGAGCAAGTTGCCGTGGACCTTCCGCATGCTGAAGCCGGCCGAATCGAAGCAGAACTACGCAACGCTGGGGTGGAAGTCGTAGACGTCGAATACGGAGCTGCCGCCACGTACACGCTCGCGTTCGAACCAGGGGAGCGTGAGCGTATCGACGACCTCCTCGCCGCCGCCACCCAAGGCCAAGCAGAAAGCAAAACGCTCGGACCACGGTGGGTCGAGTTGTCTACTTCGCGCTAGAATTGCATGCCATGACTATGCAGCCGCGCCCAAACAACCCGATCGACCAACGAAAAGCCGCCGTGCGCAAATACTCGCGCGACGCGCTGGTGTGGGCCGGCGGCGGCCTCGCCGGCGGCATCGCGTTCGGTCTGCTGATGCAGTCCTGGACGATTCTGGTGCTTGGGCTCGTCATCGGAGTTGCGGGTGGTTTTGTGAATTGGAACAAGGTCCAAAAGATCGTCAATCACCAGGACCGTTACTAGCGCCTTGATCGAACCGTCAGGCAAAGCCGTCCGTATCGACGCCTGGCTGTGGGCCGTGCGGATCTTCAAAATACGCAGCCAGGCCGCCGAAGCCGTTCGTGCTGGGCACGTCAAGATCGGTGGCAAGGCAGTCAAACCTGCCGTCCAGGTCGTGCCGGGAGACACGGTGCGGGTATGGAAGAACCACCACGAGTACATTCTCGAGGTTACGGCGACGGTGTCGAAGCGCGTTGGCGCCCCGGTGGCGCGCACCTGCTACATCGACCACAGTCCGCCGCCACCGCCACGTGAACTTTTCGCGGCACCTCCTGTGCGCGATCGCGGGACCGGGCGCCCCACGAAGAAGGAACGCCGCGAAATCGACCGCCTCATGGGGCGGCGGGACTAAACGCAGCTAATCGATGCTGCCGCGTAGCCGGGCTAGACGGCCGTTCAGACGCTCGCGGCGCACCTCTGGGCGGTTTCCCGAATCCCAGGTTTTCTCGATGTGTTCGGTGCCGAACCGGTTGAGCAGCAGATCGTCGATAATGCGCACTTGCCCCGGGACGAATGAGTAGTTCATCGAGTTGGACACAGCCTCGATGTCTGCCGGGTTGGTCAGGTCCGCAACGTCCGAGACAAGCTCAATGCCGTGGGCACGCAGCAACTCGGTGAGGAAGCGGTAGTCGCCCGCGCGTGAGAGCGGAAACTGGCTGCCAAGCAACACGGTCAGAATGCCCGGCAGTGTCTCAGGCGAGATTTCGGTGTCCACGTCGGTGTGCACCTTTTCCTGCGGGTCTGCCAAGGTTGAAATTTGGTCAAACTGCTGATCGGCTAGCTCGATAAGTCCCGCGGCGAGGGTGAACGCGCGGTCCACCTGCGGGTCGAGTTTTTCCGCTGAGCGTTTGTACCTGATGTCGTGCTCAAACTCCGCCCACGCATGCTGCAGCACTGTACGAATCTGCACCTCGAAGACTTGGCCGACGAACTCCTCAAGGCCCTCGGATTGCTCCTCAACACGGACGACAAGGTGGTGCGAGCCGTAGCCGAAGTTGCCGGCGACTCGGGTTTCTTCGGCTTTGTCCACGCTGCGCAACACCTCAAACTCGTCGGCGAGCAGGCGCTGCACTGCAGGGATCTCGGTCGAGTGCAGCACGGTGATACGGGCGCCGATGATGTCTTTGATGTCGTGCCACGGGTCGGGGTAGAGCAACTCACCGTCGCGAGTTTTGCGGGCTTTTTCCTTCAACGAGGTCCAGGATTTTACTCGTGCATCTACGCGGTCGAAATTCACGCCGGCATCGCGCATGAGTTCATGGAGGGCGTGGCGGAAGGTCATCGCCACGTCCTCGTGTGCGTTTACCCAAGCGAAGTAGGTGGAGCCGAGACGTGCGATTGTGTCGTCAGCTTCCTTGTTTCGCTTGGCCGGTTGTTTTGAAGTGCTCATGTCGGCGGGTGAGCTTACCCGGAAACTGGCGGATCGTGCATTAGCGGGAAGCCGACCGAGTATGTCATCAGCGCGCCGCGCCCCAGGATGTCGCGGACGTGATGCAGCGGTGCGTCGAAGATAAACAGTTCCTGGTCGTCGCGGGTGGCGTAGACCAGCTCGTGGTGGGGGTCGAGCACCGTCTGGAAATGGCGGTGCATCACCGTAAACGTTTTCGGGTGAGCGAGCCACGCGGTGGGTGGCACACCGTGTCCACCTACCTCTAAACCGGGCGGAAGGCCGGTCTGCTCCAGCGCGGCAGCGGGATTGCGCACCAAAAACTCGACGCCCGTGTCGACGAGCGCCCGCTTCGCCAACCGGTCAGCGGCACCATTCCAGAGCTGGTTCATGCTCGGCGTGAGCTCACCGATTTGTTGGTGGGTCAGCGCCGGACCGTCGTCGACGGTAAAGACACACACCAGGCGCGGTGCAAGGTTGATAAACGCGGTCGAGGCCGAAAAGCCAGGCGTGAGCCAGGAACGTGACGACGACGATGGCGCGACGTCGTCGCGACGCGCCAGCCGCAATTCAATAGCATCTTGGTGGACAGGGCGGGGAAGAGTTTCTACTACGTACATACTCAGTTAGACGTAGCCAACACCGCCCCGGTTCCATCCGAACCAAAACTTTTTACAGACCGAGTACCTCGAGGAGTTTCGGGGCCTGCCAAATCTGAATGTCCTGGCCCTTTTCCTGCAGTTCGCGGGCTCGTTTCTCCTTCGAGGTCACACTCGACCATTCGCCGACAACCAGGATGGTCGTTTTCTTGGTGACGTTCTTGCCCACCTGCGCGCCCTGCTTCGCAATCGCGTCCCACAACTCGCCCTTATCGTGCGGTTCGAACTCACCGGTTAAGGTGACGTGCTCGCCGTACAGAGGAGCGTTCGGGTCGGCTTGAGCATCTGGCTCCGGCACGGTGTCCGGGGTGGCCACCGACTGCCACGGAGCGGGTTTGCGCTCCTTCTTCACCGGCCCGGCCTGGTTGGAACCACGTGGCTCGGCGGTGGCGGCAACGGCAGCAGCGACACCACCTTCGGCGACCTGCTTCGCCTGCACCGCGCGGCCGGCACCGGAGCGGTCGCGGAGGACAGGGGTGACGCGGGCGTCGTCGATCGATCCGAGCGTGAACCCGGTGTCGTGGATGAAGCTCATCAGGCTGCCAGTGTGGCCGGCCTCCCGGGCGAGACCAACCATCACACCGGCGCACGCAGCGGCATCTTCGCAGGCATCGTGGTGGTTGTCCAAGGAAACGCCGAAGTGCTGCGCAAGGGTTGGAAGCTTGTGATTTGCCACATCCAGCTTGGTAGCGCGGGCCTGTGCCAACGTGCACGCGAACAGCATCTTCGGGACGGCGATGGAGGAGGCCAAGCAAGCATCGCGAAGTGCGGAGGCATCGAACTGTGCGTTGTGCGCGACAAGGGGTAAATCCCCGACAAAGGCGCTCATTTCCGCGATACAGTCGCGTACGTCTGGGGCATCAGTGACATCCTCAGCAGAAATGCCGTGGATAGCAACGTTGCCGGATTCGAACTCGTCTAAACCGGCAGGCGGCTTACATAACCAAGACTTTCGCTCGACCTCTTCGCCGTCGACAATCTTGACCAACCCGATCTGACAGATCGAGCCCCAGCGACGGTTCGCGGTTTCCACATCGAAACCGACGAAGGAGAAGCCAGGAATGCCTGCTCCGCCGTCGGCGGTAGCGGTGGTGGGGGCCTTGCCGTGCTTGGCGTCGTCGAGAAGCGTGCGCAACTTCTTTGCGCCATCGACGTCCCCCGGTGCGAACCAGACGGTCAGCGGAGCACCGGTGGTGGCAACATCCACTTTGGTCGGCGACCATGCGTCACCTTCGGTGATATCCACGCCGGTGATATCCGCAATACTGACGGTGCGGTCCGAGGAGTCGCCGCGCAGCGAGGCGAGGAGGGCAGTTGGGGTCACGGTGAGGGCGTCGTTGGTCACAGTCAACGTTGCACCATGAGCGGAAATCATTTAGGCGTTGTCTTCCTTTCGGCCCGCTCCAGCGGGCGGTTGCGTACGGCGCAGCACCACGGTCGAGCGCTGGCCGACGGTGACAGTCGAATCCGGACCGATGGGTTGTGCGTCTTCACGGTAGCCGAGGGGGCCAGTCGTATCGACGACGATCTCCCATTCGTCGCCAAACTTTGCGCCGGGAACAGTGAAGTCAATGTCCTCATAATGGGCGTTGAACATGAGAAGGAATGAATCGTCCACGATGCGCTGGCCGCGGCTATCGGGTTCCGCGATCGCTTCGCCATCGAGGTGAACCATAAGTGCACGGCCGAAGGCGGCGTTCCAATCGTCTTGTGTCATGAGACGGCAGTCGGGGGTGAGCCAAGCGATCTCTCGGCCGTGTTCGTCGTCGCCAAGCGCACCGCCCTCGAGGAACCTGCGGCGGCGAAACACCGGATGATCTCGGCGCAAAGCGATGAGCCGACGCGTGAATTCGTGCAGGTCTGCTGCGCTTTCAAGGTTGGACCAGTCCATCCAAGCCGTCTCGTTGTCCTGGCAGTACACGTTGTTGTTACCGCCCTGGGTGCGTGCGATCTCGTCGCCGTGAGCGAGCATCGGGGTGCCCTGAGATAGCAAGAGTGTGGTCAGGAAGTTGCGGCGTTGCCGTGCTCGCAGGTCGAGCACCACAGGGTCGTCCGTGTGGCCCTCCACACCGCAGTTCCAGGACCTGTTGTGGTTCTCGCCGTCGCGGCTATCTTCGCCGTTGGCTTCATTGTGTTTGTCGTTGTAGGACACCAGGTCATTCAGGGTGAACCCGTCGTGGGCGGTAATGAAGTTGATCGACGCGGTGGGGCGACGCCCGTTGTGCTGGTACAGGTCCGACGAGCCGGTGAGGCGCGAGGCGAACTCGCCGAGAGTGGAGTCCTCGCCGCGCCAAAAGTCACGCATGGTGTCGCGGTACTTGCCGTTCCACTCGCTCCACAGGGCAGGGAAGTTACCGACCTGGTAGCCGCCTTCGCCCACATCCCACGGCTCGGCGATGAGTTTGACCTGGCTCACCACCGGGTCCTGTTGAACCAAGTCGAAGAAGGTGGCCAGACGGTCCACGTCTGAAAACTCGCGCGCGAGGGTCGAGGCGAGGTCGAAGCGGAACCCGTCGACGTGCATCTCGGTGACCCAGTAGCGCAGCGAATCCATAATCAACTGCAGGGAGTGCGGGTAGCGCACGTTCAGTGAGTTTCCGGTGCCGGTGTAGTCCATATAGAGGAACCGGTTGTCGTCGACAAGCCTGTAATACGCCTCGTTATCAATGCCACGAAACGCAATTGTCGGGCCCATGTGGTTGCCCTCCGCGGTGTGGTTGTATACCACATCCAGGATCACCTCGATGCCGGCCTCGTGGTAGGCGCGCACCATCTGTTTGAACTCGGCCACGGCATCGCCAGGGGCAGAGGAGGAGGCGTAGCTGTGCTCCGGGGCGAAGAAACCGAACGTGTTGTAGCCCCAGTAGTTGCGCAACCCGAGTTTGAGTAGGCGGTCGTCTTGCAAAAATTGGTGCACCGGCAGCAACTCAATCGAGGTCACACCAAGGTCGGTGAGGTAATCCACCATTACCGGGTGCGCCATACCCGCATAGGTGCCGCGCAACTGCTCAGGAATGCCCGGGTGGGTCTGTGTCATGCCCTTGACATGGCACTCGTAGATCACCATCTCCTCATCAGGGATCTTCGGCGCGCGGTCGTCGCCCCAGTCGAAGAACGGGTTGATCACCACCGACAACATCGTGTGGCCGAGCGAGTCTTCTTCATTGCGACCGGTACCAGGTTCTACTGCGTTGACATCGTAGGAAAACAGCGAGGAATGCTGATCAAACTCCCCATCAAAGGCGCGCGCGTACGGGTCCACGAGCAGCTTGCTGGGATCGCAACGCTTGCCGTCGGCCGGGTCCCACGGCCCGTGCACGCGGTAGCCATAACGCTGACCTGGGCCAACACCGGGCAGGTAAGCGTGCCAGACATGGTTATCCACCTCGTCGAGGGCGATACGCGTTTCGGCGCCGGTGTCGTCGATAAGACAAAGCTCAACTGCATCAGCAACCCCCGAAAACAGTGCAAAGTTCGTCCCCGCCCCATCAAACGTCGAGCCCAGCGGATGTGCGGAGCCAGGCCAGACTTGCTGCTGCAGATCCGGATGCGTCGTCTCAGTCATGCTGCCCGAGCATAGTGCACCCGCTCGACACTGCCCGGGCTACGAATGCTGCGCCAAACCGTCCAGCAAAAACTTCACGGCCGCAGCATGCATCTGCGCAGAATCGTCTTCGTACGTGTCCGAAACACTGCCGGTCGCTTCCGCAAGTTGTGTGCTCGCTTGGTGCACGGCGGCATCCCCAAGCGTCAAATGCAACAGGCCGAGAGCCACAGCACGCATCTCGCTTGACGACGACCCCTCACCCGAATACTCACGCACCGACGCAATAAACAATTCCGACAACTGGGCGCAAACCTCAGCGTCCGGCTGACTCACTGCAGCCACAAGCACCTCTGCGCCATCGCGGATGCCGAGCACCGCTTCCCGCAGCGCGCGACTTAGCTCAGCTGGGTCGGCAACTGGATCGCTCATGAGAGGGCGCACAATATGCTCCGCCAACGACGCGAGCAACTCCTGCTTGTTGGCGATATGCCAGTACAACGCGCCAGGGGCGACGCCCAGCGACGACGCCACACGCCGCATGGAAACATCGGCCAAACCGTACCCAGACAGCAGCTCAAGCGCCGCCTGCGTGATGCGCTCGCGAGACAATTGCATGACACACCACCCTAGACCGAAGTGGCCGAAACATGGGTTTACGTGACTTCACAGGAACCATTCAGAACAATAGTACGGACGTTCAACCGTCAGGTAAGCGTTGCGTTGGTACTCTTTGGGACGAACGTCCCGTCGTGGCGCCAATCCACGCCCAAGACGGTTGCCCGCGTCCAGCGAACGGATGGGGTGAAACTAGGAAGGTAGTCAAAGATGAAAATGAACACTACGTCCGGCATGGCAGCATGCGTAGCTGCAGCAATGCTCGTACTTCCGCTTTCGGCATGCGGATCCTCCGACGAAGGCAAGTCCGGAGGGCTGTCCACCGCTGCTGAGGCTGCTCCGGCCGATACGGCTGTCGAGTCCACGGTGTCCGAGAATGCCGATAAGAGCGAAGGAAAGAAGGACGACGCAAAGAAGGACGAGAAGAAGGCAACCGCCACGACTTCGAAGAAGAAGGAGTCGAAGGAAGAGGGCGGCAACCAGGGCGAGGCCCCGACCCTTGCCAATCCGTTTGAGAACGGCATGCCGGAAAACACCAACCAGCCGCTCGAGGGCGCACAGGAAGGCACCGACGAAGACCGCAAGCAGATGGAAGACACTGCACGTGCTGTGCTGAACCCGGGTTCTTTCGCTGACTGGACCCGCACCATCTTGGACAATTCCTGTAAGGCAGTCGCTGACCCGATGATGGAGGAACTGGAGCGTCAGGGTCTGACCCTTGAGCAGGTTGAAGAGGCGGGCCGCCTTGCTGAGCAGCAGGGCCAGGCGCTCGAGCTGCCGAAGTCCGAGGTCAGCATTTCCGACGTTCGTGTGGACGGTAACCGTGCGTCTGCCAACCTGACTGCAAAGAACGCAAACGGTGAAGAAACCCAGGTCATGATCTTCGAGAAGGAAGACGGCCGCTGGAAGTTCTGCAACTAGTGATGGGATCTGGTGCAGGGCTGCTCGCGCTAGCCCTGCTCCTCGGTATCGCTGGAGGTTTCGCCTGGGGTGGTCTTCGTCCCGCATACGTCGGCGTGATCACAGAAAACGGCGGTATCGGGGTCGACGAAGTGGCAAGCCCTGTGAATGTACAGTTCACAGGGTTTGCGTGGTTTGTGCTGCTGGCACTCCTGCTCGGGGTGGTGCTTGGCGCCGTGGGGTGGCGCAGCGTGCGCCGCGGCAGGGTCGGCGGTTCTGTGTGGTGGATGCTGTGGATCATGACCGTTGCCGTACTCGGCGCGATCTCGATCTACTTGTTTGGTGACTGGTTGAGCCTCAAACTGCACCCCAGGCCTACCCACGATGTCTTGGAAACCGGATCGAGCTTCACGCTTGTCCCGCCGGTTTCGCCGGGGGTCGGGTGGGCTGTTGCGCCGCTGACAGCTGGTCTGGTGTTTTGGATCGGCAACCTGCGCGCCTATGCGCGTGAACCACGCGGGGATGACGACAGCCGTCTGTAAGGCCCCGAACGGCCGGAATCGGACTGCGTCGTTACACTGACGGCGTACACAGCTTGAACGCGCCAATAACGCAGGAGGTTCGCCCAGTGACAGGTGCCGGAAACACATTCTTCATTCTTTTGCTGTTCCTCCTTGCAGGCATCCTCGTCGGTGGAGTGTGGTCGTCGTATCAGAACGGCTCCTCAAGAGCGGTGACTGCCGTCCTCGCGCTTCTTGCAGTTATGGCAGCCCTAGGTGGTGTGCTGATGTTGGTGGAGGTGATGTGAGATGTTCGGAGTTCGGCCCCTTACCCGCGACGAGGTTGATTCGCTAACCAATGTGTGGCGGGCCCGTGGTTTGATCCCGGTGCTCGTCGCCGTTGCATCCGCCTTCGCCGCCTGGTCGCTTCTGTTGCCGGTAGTGCCCACAGCCGTCATCGATGCCGGACAGTCTGCATCCCTTGCCGGGCTGTCCACTGGTGTGTTCATGCTGGCAACAGTGCTCACACAAGTTTGTACACCGTGGGCTCTGCGGAGGTTCGGCTACAGCATCATCATGGCAGTGGCCTCAATGCTTCTGGGTATCCCGGCGTTGGGGTACATCATCGGCATGGATGCAGCGCCGCTGCTGACGGTTAGTGCGATTCGTGGCATCGGCTTCGGTGCATTGTCCGTGGCTGAAGCGGCGATTATCGCGGAGCTGGTACCGCTGCGCCTGCTCGGCAGTGCCACGGGAATTTTCGGTGGTGTTGTCGGCCTTGCTCAGATGATTGCGCTGCCATCGGGCTTGGCCCTGGTGGACAGGATTGGGTACGACGCCGTGTATATTATCGCGGCATCGATCGGTGGCATCTCGCTCATTGCCTGTGCGGCGATCCCTGCTATTCCACCACCGGATCCCGAGCCAGAGACCACAAACATGGTCCATGTGCCCATGTGGCATCTGGTGCTCGTGCCGGCACTCGCGTTGATGTTTGTGACCACTGCTTACGGTGCGATCACGAACTTCTTGCCGGTCTCCATGCGTGATCTCGACCCGGCCACGGGTGCCGCGATGGGCGGCGTAATGCTCGGCGTGATGAACTTTGCGTCGATGATCTCGCGCTACACGGCAGGCAAGATCATGGACCGTCGTGGGCAGCCCGGCACCGTGCTCATCCCATGCCAGGTCCTTTGTGCACTCGGCGTGTTGCTCATGGCAGCCATCTTGGCGCTTGAGCTACCGGTGTGGACCATGCTGCTGGCCGCCCTGTGTTACGGCGCAGGCTTCGGCGCGGTGCAAAACGAGGCACTGACCATGATGTTCTACCGCCTGCCGCGCTCGAAGACCTCGGAAGCTTCTGCTATCTGGAACATTGCTTTCGACGGCGGGACGGGCCTGGGTTCTACCTTCTACGGCATGCTCATTGCCACGATGGCGTTCGCGCCGATGTTCGGCATCGCCTCCGGTGTCATCGCGATTGGGCTGATTGTCACGTTGCTTGACCGTCAGTTGGGCCGCCACCGTGTGGTGGAAGTTAACAATCTGTCGGCTCGTTTGAAGGCTGTGCAGGCGCCGCGTCGTTATCCGTCGAAGAATAAGAAGCAGCCGAAGAACCAGTAATCGGGGGAGCGGATACACTACGCAACCATGACGAACACCCCGGCAAGCCCGACAGTCGCGGTACTTGATTACCTCGGCAGTGAGACCACCACCAGCCTTGTCAGTGCTTTGGTGAATGCAGGTGCTGATGCTTTTGCCACCACTGACCCCGACAAGGCTGTGCAGGCAGGCGGTCTTGTCCTGCCTGGTGGGGCATCGTTTGCAGACGCTGCTGCGGCGATCAAGCGCATCAAAGGGGATCGCATCGTAGGCCAGCGTCTGGCAGGGGGTAGGGCACTGCTTGCGGTCGGCACTGGAATGCACGTGCTTTTCGACGACGCCGTGACCGGCAGCCGCACCACACCAGGCCTTGGGGAGTGGCCGGGCCAAGTTGTGGAGGCAGCATTTGAAGCGGGGGAGTACCCCGTCGTGGCGGCAGATGGTTCGAAGCTGCTGGCCGGAATTGTTGGAGACGTGTTCTTCGACGCGCCACAAGCCGTGAAGTCGTTCCCGTTGGCAGAGGATGACTTCATCGCCTACCCGAAACTGTCTTGGGCAGACATCAACGGCGAGCGCATCCTTGCCGCTGTAGAAAATGGGCCATTGTGGGCGATGGCGTTCGACCCAGCCATGTCCGGTGAGATTGGTGTGAGCGTGCTGGGCAACTGGGTGAAGCAGCTGCAGCCGGAGGTGTCACATGCATAACCCAGCGGAGCTGCTTGATGCTGCATTGTGCGCGGTTGATGAGGCGCGTGAGGTATTCGTCGACAAAGTGGGGGCTGCTCCTGCACTGCGCAAGGGGGCCGGCGACTTTGCCACAGAGGCTGATCTGATCATTGAGAAGCTGTTGCGCAAGCGTCTGACGGACATGACTGGCATTGCGGTGTACGGCGAGGAACAAGGCGGATCGTTTGATCCGGAGGCGTGCTGGGTTGTTGACCCGATCGACGGTACGTCGAACTACTCGTCCGGCAATCCGAACTGCGCCATCCTGTGCACGCTGCTGCTTGGTGGAAAACCGGTCGCAGCGATTACCGATGCGCCGCTGCTGAACATGCGCCTCACCGCGGTCGATGGCGAGCCCGTGCACCTCAACGGCAACGCCTTGCCACCGGTTGGTGCGCTGACTTCCGCTGCGGAGCAGGTGGGGATTGGCTCGTTGGCCTCGGCGGATAGGCAGCGATACCCAGCATCGTTCCGTCTCGATTTGGCTGGCGCACTCACGGATTCGCACCTGCGGCCGCGCATCAGCGGATCGGTCGGCGTTGACCTGGCCTTCGTCGCGCAGGGGATCTACCAGGCTGCGGTCAGTTTTTCCCCGCACATCTGGGATAACGCAGCTGGTGTGTTGTTGGCGCGCAGTGCAGGGGCGAACGCAAGCGCGTTTGATGGTTCGGAATGGACTCCGACCACCGCCGGTGTGGTTATCGGTACACCGCATGCGCATCGTACTGTGCTCGATGCGATCCAGATGGTTGCAAAGTAGCGGAAGGACGCTTCAGATGAAGAAGAACAAAACCGGTGCACTGCTGCTCGGTGTGGCGGGTGCGGTGATGTGGGGCTTTTCCCGCATGGACTGGGTGACCGCGAAGTACAACGACGACCTCTCCGGCGAAGGTGTAGCAACCATCACCGGCGCGGAGTGGTCCACCGAGATCACCGCAGTGGCGGTGCTGCTGCTCGCCGGTGCGATTGCCGCGTTTGCGTTGCGCAAGGTCGGTCGTCGTGTCGTTGGCGGAATTTGCGCGCTCGCCGCCGCTGCTGCTGTCATCCCAGCAGCAGCGCTTCTGGCGCGTGGTGCTGACCATGAGCGTATCCACGCCATCTTGACGGCAGGGGCGGAACAGGCAGCCACGGATACGTCCTCCGCTGCTATTGCGAACTGGGCGGAGATCACCGCCGCCGACGTTGCTGTGGTAGGCCCAGTACTCACGATCGTGGGATGTGTGCTGGGGGTGATTGGCGGTGCGATGCTCGTCGTCAAGCCTGGCGAGGATGCGCCGAAGCAACACAAATACGAGAAGGAAGCTGTGCGCAAAGAAACCATCCGTCACGACCTGAAAGAGGAGCCGGATTCCGGACGCGTGATGTGGGATGCGCTCGACGCGGATATCGACCCGACCGAAACTGGTGACGAGGATTTTCGTCCTACGCAGGGCAACCGCTAACCTATAGCGCTATAGGCCGTATCACCTGGAGGTAGGCGCATGTCGGCACCGAGCGCAGTATCAAACGTTGTCGCTGGTGTGCTCCGTGATGTCGAAAAACGCGAAGCGGTCGTGCCGTTCCAGGAAATCAAGGCCCGCTCGCGCGACATGCCCCCAACCCGCGATGCTAAAGCAGCACTTTTGCGCCACGGCTGCGGGGTCATCGTGGAGATCAAACGCAACTCGCCAGTTTTTGGCCCAACCGCGGTAGGCAGACGCTCGATCGAGTCGGTTGCCCAAGACATCGAGCGCGGTGGCGCCCACCTCATCGCTTGCCAGACAGAGCGGCTGCGTTTCGACGGCTCCCTGGCAGATCTGGCCAACGCCCGCGCAGCCGTAAGCCTGCCGATGGTGTGTCGCGATGTCATCGTCGACCCGTACCAGATCCACGAGGCCCGTTGCTACGGCGCCGACATGCTCCCGCTGCAGGTAGGCATCCTCGAGCAGCCGCGCCTGGAGGCACTGCTGGACCGAGTGGAATCGCTGGGCATGGTCGGTGTGGCCGAGGTGCGCACGCCAGCGGAGGCGGATCGGGCCCTTAAGGCCGGCGTGAGTGTGATCGCGGTGAACTCCTGGACCTTTGACACCAACGACCTCAACCGCAACGCCTTTGCGGATATCGCGCCGGGGCTTCCCACCGAAGTGATCAAGATCAGCCTGGGTGGTGTGACCACTCCGCGTGACCTGATGGACGCCGCCGCGTGTGGTGCGGATGCCGTGTTGGCAGCGGAGGCTGTGATGGCGTCTGGCGATGTGTACGAGGCAACCCGCTCTTTGGCGGCCGCGGGACAGCACCCAGCCTGTCCATCGCGGAATTAAACTGGCACACTGTTGGGCGTGCAAACAACACTTCTGGCAAACATTCCTTCCCCGCCGCAGGGGGTGTGGCAGCTCGGACCGATTCCGATTCGTGCCTATGCGCTGTGCATCATGGCGGGCATTGTTGTCGCGCTGTTGATTTCCCTGCGTCGCTACAAGGCCCGCGGTGGTAATCCGGAGACGATCTGGGATGCAGCGATCGTGATTATCCCGACCGGCATTATCGGCGGGCGCCTTTACCACGTGATCACGGATTACGATAAGTACTTCGGTGAGGGCAAGAACCCGTGGAAGGCCTTCGACATCACCTCGGGTGGGTTGGGCATCATCGGCGCAGTCGCGCTGGGAACCCTGTGCGTGTGGGTGATGATGCGCCGCAAGGGCCTTCCGTTCGCGCCACTTGCGGATGCAGTTGCGCCGACGGTGATTCTCGCCCAAGGCATCGGCCGGTTGGGCAATTACTTCAACCAGGAGCTCTATGGGGCCGAAACCAATGTGCCGTGGGCGCTGGATATTTACTACCGCGTCAACGAGGCGGGGGAGTTCGCGCCGCTGACCGGCCGGTCCACCGGTGAGGTGATCGCGAGCGTGCACCCGACGTTCCTCTACGAGCTGATCTGGAACGTTGCGGTGTTCTTCCTGCTCATCTGGATTGACCGCCGCCGGCGCCTTGGCCATGGCAGCGTGTTTTGGCTCTATGTCGCGGGTTATACCCTTGGCCGGTTCTTCATCGAGCTGATGCGTAGCGACGAAGCCACGCTCATCCTCGGCCTGCGCGTCAACACCTGGATGACCGCAATCTTGTTCATCATCGCGGTGGTGATGTTCATGCGCACACCGAAGGGGCGCGAGACCCCGGAAGAGGTCGATCCGGATTACAACGCACCGTCCACGGCAGAAGAGGACAATCCGGAGTACCGTGTTGCGGTGGAAGACACGCGAGAAGCCTACGAAGGTGAGGTTGGAAAACGTGGATAGGAAAACGAAGATCGTTTGTACGCTCGGTCCCGCTGTGGCCAGCAAGGATGCGATCTTAGGACTCGTGCGCGACGGCATGGATGTCGCGCGGCTGAACTTTTCGCACGGCGATTACCCGGATCACGAGCAGAATTACCGTTGGGTGCGCGAAGCCACTGATGAGACCGGCCATGCGGTCGGCATTTTGGCGGACTTGCAGGGCCCGAAGATTCGCCTTGGCCGCTTTGAAGGCGACGGCAAAACCTACTGGGAGACGGGCGAAACCGTCCGCATCACCGTCGACGATGTTGTAGGTACGCACGACCGTGTGTCTACGACGTACAAGCAGCTGGCCAAGGATGCGAAGCCGGGGGACCGTTTGCTTGTCGACGACGGCAAGGTCGGCCTCGTCTGCACCGACATCGACGGCAACGACGTAGTCTGCCGCGTCACCGAGGGCGGCCCGGTGTCGAACAACAAGGGCGTGTCGCTTCCGGGCATGGACATCTCCGTGCCTGCGCTGAGCGAGAAGGACAAGGAAGATCTGCGGTTCGCGCTGAAGCTCGGCGTGGACATTATTGCGTTGTCGTTCGTCCGTTCGCCGTCTGATGTCGACCTCGTGCACGAGATCATGGATGAGGTCGGCCGGCGCGTGCCGGTCGTCGCAAAGCTGGAAAAGCCCGAGGCTGTCGACGCGTTGGAGTCCATCATCCTTGCATTCGACGCGGTGATGGTCGCTCGTGGTGACCTGGGCGTGGAAATCCCGCTCGAGCAGGTGCCGGCTGTGCAGAAGCGTGTGATTCAGATCGCGCGTGAGAATGCGAAGCCGGTGATCGTCGCAACGCAGATGCTCGATTCGATGATTGAGAACTCCCGCCCCACCCGTGCGGAGGCCTCCGACGTAGCCAACGCGGTGCTCGACGGCGCGGATGCCGTGATGCTGTCCGGCGAGACATCCGTCGGCGTGGATCCACACAACGTGGTACGCACCATGAGCCGCATCGTGCGTTCTGCGGAAACGATGGGCAACGTCCCGCCGCTGAACCACATTCCGCGCACCAAGCGTGGCGTGGTGTCCTACTCGGCGAACGACATTGCGCAGCGACTTAACGCACGTGCGATTGTCACGTTTACGACCTCCGGCGATACTGCACGCCGCGTGGCGCGTCTGCACCCGGACCTGCCACTGCTCGTGTTCACACCGGTGCAGCAGGTGCGTTCGCAATTGGCCATGACCTGGGGTGCGGAGACGTTCCTGTGCGATGAGGTCAACAGCACCGACGAGATGGTCAAAGTTGTGGACAAGCAATTGCTAGCCATGGACCAGTACCACGAAGGCGACACCATGGTGGTCGTCGCGGGCACCCCGCCAGGAGTTGCGGGCACTACCAACACGATCCTCGTGCACCAACTCGGCGAGGACACGCGAAACCCCTAACGCGTTACCCTGGTGGGCATGCCTGAAACACATGCCGGAATCCAAGTACGCGATGCCCACCTACACAACCTGCGCAACGTGGACGTGGATATCCCACGCGGCACTCTCGTTGCGGTGACAGGGGTGTCAGGCTCCGGCAAGTCGTCGCTGGCGTTCGGCACCATCCACGGGGAGGGACAACGGCGCTACCTTGAATCGGTGGCGCCGTTTGCGCGTCGCCTGATTGGTTCTGCAGTAGACCCGCAGGTCGGCGCGGTTGAGGGACTGCCGCCGACCGTGGCGCTCGAACAGTCCACCTCCGGGGGCGGGGCGCGCTCGACGGTGGGGACGGTCTCGGCGCTGTCCAACAGCATTCGTCTGCTGTACTCGCGCGCTGGCGATAACCCGAAGGGGCTGTACTCCGACTCGTTTTCGCCCAACACGCCGGAAGGCATGTGCCCGACGTGCCAGGGCACAGGTGTCGTGCACGAGCCAACCGAAGAGTCGATGGTGCCGGACCCGACGCTATCTATCGAGGAGGGTGCGATCCAAGCCTGGCCCGGCGCGTGGGCAGGTAAGAACTTCCACGACATTTTGCAGACGCTGGGCTACGACCTCGATTCACCCTGGCAGGATCTGCCGAAGAAGGACCGCGACTGGATCCTGTTCACCGACGAGCGCCCCGTGGTGACCGTGAAACCCTTGCGCGGTGAGGACCAGATCCAGCGAAACTACAAAGGCACCTGGCGATCTGTGGCGTCGTATCTGACCAATACACTCGCCGAAACACAGTCCGATACCCTGCGCAAACGCGTGCTGTCCTACATGGAGTCACGCGTCTGCGAGACCTGCCACGGCCGTCGCCTCAACCCGGAAGCACTCAAGGTTACCTATGCTGGCATGCCCATCGACGAGCTCGGCGCCTTGCCTCTCGACCGTGTCTATGAGGTACTCGCGGCACAGAAGCCCTCGGAGGGCTCCGCCGAAGACTTGCTGCTCAAACAGATTTTGCCCGCGGTGCAGTCCGCACTCGACTTGGGCCTTGCGCACTTGAGCCTGGATCGGCCCGCGCCCACGTTGTCCGCGGGTGAGTTGCAGCGCATCCGGTTGTCCTCACAGTTGCGCTCCGGCCTGTTCGGCGTGGCGTATGTGCTTGACGAGCCGTCCGCCGGCCTGCACCCATCCGAACGTGGCGCTGTGCTGGACATTTGCCGTCGTTTCATCGACGCGGGCAACTCCGTCCTCTTGGTTGAGCACGACATGGAACTCGTCGCCCAGACCGACTGGCTCGTCGACGTCGGCCCGCTCGCTGGCGAACGCGGTGGTGAAGTGGTCTACTCCGGACCGACCAACGAATACTCCGGTGATGCGCCAACCGCCCGCGCGCTTGCCAACCGCAAGCTCTCGCTTAACGACGACCCCCGCGCCGCAACCGGCGAACTTTCCCTGTCCGGTGTCTCGGCCCGCTCCATCGACGGCCTGGATGTGTCATTTGGGATGGGGCAGTTCACCGCCGTGGCTGGTGTGTCTGGTTCAGGCAAGTCGACGCTGGTCAGCACCGTTCTCGCCGGTGTCCTTCGCGACGCCGCCTCTACCGTTGTTGATGAAGACGATGAGGTGGGACAGGAGGGCGAGTGGGGCGTCGATAAGCATGATGGCTTTGACGCTGTCACCCGCGTCGTGCAAATTACCCAAAAGCCGATCGGGCGCACCCCGCGGTCAACCCTGGCCACCTACACCGGACTCTTCGACGGCGTGCGCAAACTCTTCGCCGCAACCGACGAAGCAAAGCGACGCAAATGGAGCGTGTCGCGCTTTTCCTACAACGTCAAGCAAGGACAGTGCCCGACCTGCGGCGGTGCCGGCAAGATCGAAGTCGAGCTAGTGTTCCTGCCCGGCTCGTACACCACCTGCCCCGACTGCGGCGGTGCACGCTACAACGACGAAACCCTCGAAGTGACCTGGGAGGGCCTCACCATCGCTCAGGTGCTGGAGTTGACCGTCGACGAAGCCGCGGACGTATTCGCCGACGAACCGAAGATCCTGCGCGCCGTCGAAACTCTGCAAGCCGTGGGGCTGGGTTACCTGCGCCTCGGCCAGGGCGCGCCCGAACTGTCCGGTGGCGAGGCACAGCGCATCAAACTTGCCACCGAGTTGCAGCGCTCCCGCAACTCGCGCCGGGGCTACACCGTGTACCTCCTCGACGAGCCCACCACCGGCCTGCATCCCGCCGACATCTCACTGCTAGTCAAGGAACTCAACAGCCTCGTCGAAGCGGGCCAAACCGTGATCGTGGTCGAGCATGACGTCTCCGTGATCGCGCAGGCGGACCGTGTCATCGAGATGGGCCCCGGCGCTGGCGCCGACGGCGGACAAGTTGTGGCTTCGGGCACCCCGTCAGAGCTCGCAAAGTGCGACACCGCAACAGGGCGCGTGCTCGCCGAGCGGTCGGCATAGTCCCGGGGGCTCGCTGGGTTTCGGACCCGGCGGTGGTGCGACGCTATGCAGCGGCATAGTGTGTTGGCGGTTGTAGAGACTATGCAGCGGCATAGTCCTGGGGACCCACGGTGTTTCGCTATGCCTCGATGTGCCATTCGGTCGTAAAACTGCCCCACCACCAGTCGCGCCACTCGTTGAAACTTGGGTGGACCGGCGGAGTGATCACATCGCCGCCTACATGCAGTTCGCTGACGGGGCTAATGCCGTGGAGCGAGTTGAGGAACCACAACGGGTGCTTGGCGGCGAGTTCGGGTTTGAGCTGACGGCGCTCCACCCGCATATCTAACTTCTCGGCGCGCGCGACAACCTGGTGCAGTGTGACACTCGGCAGCCACACGCCGTCGGGGATGCACAGCGTGTCGCGGTCCCACATCACCAGCGCGCCGGTGGTTGTTTCCAGCATGGCGCCATGCTTATCGACGACCACCGTGTCGTCAGTTCCCTCCACCTGGTACCGCGAACGGTACGCGCGGAACGCGCCGAAGTCGGGGCCTTTCACCTCGGGCTGGGTGCGCGGGTCTGGGGCTTGCGTGTAGGTCAGTGAGGTGGTGGGGCGAGGGGATGGGGCGGGGCGGACGTCGAGAAGCAAAAGCCCTGAGGAGAGCGCGATGCGGGGGAAGAGTTCGCCTTCGCTGAGCAGCGGCAGCATCGCGTCGACAAACCCGGCGGGGAGCGGACCGGCGGTGCGAGTGAAGCGCTCGATGTGCAGGCTGAGGCCGTTGGTGCGGCCGGAGGAGTGGCGCCAAGAATCGGCGACGTCCAGGGGGCCGTCGGAGAAGTCGCGCGGAACAAACGCGCCGTACCAGGCGTACTTACGCATCCCACGCTCCTAAAACGGACTGGGCCTTCAGGTTGCGCTCGGCGATCTCAGCGGAAGGGTCGGAGGCGAGCACGATCGCGCCACCTGCACCGACTGTCACAGTGGAGCCGGCGCGTACTGCGGTGCGGATGACCACCGACAGGTCGGCTTGGCCGTCGAACCCGATGTAGCCGAGCGCGCCCGAGTAGACGCCGCGCGGGGAGGTTTCCAGCCGGTCGATGATTTCGCACGTCCGTAGTTTCGGTGCGCCGGTCATGGAACCGGGCGGGAAGGTGGCACGGATGGCGTCGACGGCAGTGGCTCCCTCGCGTAGCTGCCCGGTGATGGTGGAAACCAGTTGGTGCACGGTGGCATACGACTCCACCTGCATCAGACCCGGGACCTGTACGCTGCCGGGTTCGCAGACGCGGGAAAGATCGTTGCGCAGCAGGTCGACGATCATGAGGTTTTCGGCGCGGGTTTTGTCGTCGTGAAGCAATGCGGGGTCCTGATCAGCGGCGATGGTGCCCTTGATCGGCTTGGCCTCCACCTCGCGGCCTCGCACGGTGAGGAAACGTTCGGGCGAGGCGCTGGCGACTTCCACACCGTCGAAGATGAGGTGCGCGGCATATGGCGCGGGGTTGTGCTCACGCAGCGGCGCATAGATCTCGCCGGTTGCTTCGGCGGTGTAGGTGTCGGTCAGGCAGACCTCGTAACTCTCACCGGCGCGCAGCAGGTCCTGTGCTTTCTCGATGCAGTCGAGGTAGTCGGGGTTGCTCCAGGAACCATTGCTAATCGACGACCCCCGCGCACCGTCCGCCCCATCCAAGGCCTTCTCGAGGCGGTCAAGGAGTGCATCCGTGCCGTCGCCGGCGAGTGCACACAAGTGGGCGATTTCGGCCTCGTGGTCGTAAACGATGAACGATTGCGGGCGCACAAAGTAAGCATCCGGGTACGGCGAGCGGTGGCGCAGCGTGATCGGGAGCGTAAGTTCCGCGCACTCGTAGCCGAGGTACCCAATGACACCGCCGGTAAAGGGCAGGTCAGGCGCGTCGTGGAGAGGGGCGGATAGTTCGTGTTGGAGGGTGTGGAGGATATCGGGGTCGCTACCAAGCGAATAGCGAAACGAGCGCGACAGGGCGCCCGCGGTGTCTCCGAGGATGGAGAAACGCCCGCGGGGGTCGGCGGAATCGAGGAAAAACGCATCGTTGCCGTCGCGCTTGATCGCGTTGAAGACGCGCTGGCAGTCGAGTGCGCCGGGCACCTCGCGGTGCAGCAACCGCCAGCCGCCGAGGAAGTTACGCATGATCGCGGCGCCGTGCTCAGTCAGCACCGATTCGGGGTGGAACTGCACACCCCAATGCGGAGCGCCATCGACCTTGAGCGCCTGGATGACGCCGTCTTCGCTGCGAGCGTGCACGGTGACGCCGGGGATTTCCTCGACGTGCAGAGAGTGGTAGCGCACCACCTGAAAACCCTGCGGAATACCGGCGAAAATGCCCTCACCGGAATGGGTAATTGTGGAAACGAACCCGTGGCGAGGCTCCGGAGCACGAGTGACGGAGGCCCCTGCGAGCATCGCCAAACCTTGGTGGCCCAGGCACACACCCAACAACGGGACCTGCGCCTCGGCCGCAGCCTCAATCACGCGCCGGGACGTACCAAAGTCTTCCTCGCGCTCGGGGGTACCTGGGCCGGGCGAGATAACCACATGGCTGAACTCGCCGGCGCGCACACGCTGTGGAAGGTCAGCACCCTCGCCAGCAGGCACAACGAGTGGTTCGCGGCCGGCAGCCTCGGCGATGAGGTGGGCGAGGTTGAACGTGTATGAATCGTAATTGTCAATGAGCAGGATCATCGATTCGGAATCGTATAGCGTTGACGCGCATGGACGCCAGCATCCGACAAGCAAGCGCACAAGACGCCATCGCCATTGCCGACATGCACTACCGCTCCCGTGCCCAAGCATTCCGGGGGCATATTGACGACGACGTCCTCGACGATCACGCAGCACTCGAACAACAGTGGGTCGAGTACTTCCGCAACCCCAACGGCCGCGTCGCAATCGCGGAGTTTGACGGAAAGATCATCGGGTTGGCGTACGGCATCCCAGGCGAGCGCACCGAACTTCGCAACCTGTACCTGCTCGAGGACGCAGCAGGGACCGGAGTGGCGCCGAAGCTTCTCGACGCCGTCATCCACCCCGGCGAACCAGCATTTCTCTGGGTGGCAGACTTCAACGACCGCGCCCAGGCCTTCTACACCAAGCAAGGCTTTGCGTTTGATGGTGAGTCGAAAACCCATGAGCGGGACAAGATCACCACCAAACGCATGGTGCGCGATTAGTTGATCGGGGTTGGGCTGATCTTCCAGACCTCGTCGGCGTAGTCGCGGATGGTGCGGTCGGAGGAGAATCGGCCAGACTCGCAAATGTTGATCCAGCACTTCCGCGCCCACTCGTCCTGGTCGGCGTAGTAGTCAGCGGCCATACGGTCGCGAGTCGCACGGAAATCAGCGAAGTCGCCTAAGACGTAGAAGACGTCGCGCTCGCCGTAGCCGTTGTCGTCGAGAAGCGATGCGCGAATGTCGTGGAAGGCTCCGGTGCCACGGTCATCCAAGGTGCCGTCGACAAGCGCATCGAGTGCGCGCATGAGCCCTGGGGTCTGCTCCGCAACCTGGCGCGGGTTGTAGTGCGCCTTCAACTCCGGCAGGTCCTCCTCGCGGGCGCCGAAGATGTAGGCGTTGTCCTCGCCAACAGCATCGACGATCTCCACATTCGCGCCGTCCATCGTGCCCAAGGTGAGAGCGCCATTCATCATGAACTTCATATTCGAGGTTCCCGACGCCTCTTTGCCAGCGGTGGAAATCTGCTCGGAAACATCCGTTGCCGGGATGATCTGCTCGGCGGGGGAGACGTTGTAGTTCTCCACGAACACCACGTGGATGTACTGGGAAGCAACCGGATCATTGTTCACCAGGTCTGCGATGGTGTTGATGAGCTTGATGATGCCCTTGGCAGTGACATAGCCCGGGGCTGCCTTTGCACCAAAGATGAACGTGCGCTTCGGGATGTTGTGCTCGCCATCCTTGGTGATGCGGAAGTACAGATCCAGGATGTACAGGGCGTTCATCAACTGGCGCTTGTACTCGTGCAGACGCTTGATCTGGGTGTCAAAGATCGAGTCTGGGTCGATCACCGCACCCTGGCGGGCGTTGATCCATCCGGCGAAGTCACGTTTGTTCGCTGCCTTGATCTCGCGCAGCTCGCGCATGATATCCGGGTCGTCCGCGAAGTGGCGTAGCTCCTGCAGCTTGGAAAGGTCGGTAACCCACTCGTCCGAACCCGCGAGACGGTCCAACAGCTCGGACAAGCGCGGGTTGCACATACGCAACCAACGGCGAGGGGTCACACCGTTGGTCTTGTTGTTAAAACGTTCCGGATACAGCCCGTGCCAGAAGCCGAGCGTGTCGCGTTTGATGATCTCCGTGTGAAGCGCAGCCACACCATTGACCGAATAGGAGGCGTAGCAGGCGATCCATGCCATGTGGACGCGACCGTCGTGGATCGGGGAGTGGTGGTGCGCCGTTTCTGGATCAACCCCACGTGCCTCCATATCAAGGCGGTAACGGCGGTCAATCTCTTCCACAATCTCCCAGATGCGCCAGAAGAGCTGCTTGAAGATGGACTCTTCCCAGGTCTCCAGCGCCTCCTGCAGCACCGTGTGGTTGGTGTAGGCAAACGTGTTGGTGGTGACTTCCCAGGCGTCGTCCCAGCCGAGTCCGTGCTCGTCCATAAGCAAACGCATCAGCTCAGGAATGCCGAGCACCGGGTGTGTGTCGTTGAGCTGGATCGAGTTGTACTTGTGGAAGTTGCGCAGGTCGTCGCCGTGTGCGGCGCGGTAGTCGTCGATAAGTTCCTGCAACGATGCAGACACGAAGAAGTATTGCTGACGCACGCGCAGCAACTTGCCGGCGTACGTGGTGTCGTTCGGGTAGAGCACACGCGTGATGTCGTGGACAGCCTCGCGCTCAAGGATCGCGTCGGCAAAGCGCTGAGAATTGAACGCGTCATAGTCGAACTCATCGATCGGGGAAGCGTCCCACAGACGCAGTGTGCCCACATTGTTCGTGCCGTAGCCCGTGATCGGCATGTCGTGCGGAATTGCGCGCACATCCATGTCGTCGAAATGAACAATGCGCTGCTCAGAGCCACGACGCACGATAAACGGGTAGAACGATTCCTTCCAACGGTCCGGGTGCTCGCGCTGGAAGCCGTCCTCGAACTCCTGGCGGAACAACCCGTAGCGGTACAGCAGGCCATAGCCGGTCAGCGGATAGTCCTGCGTCGCTGCCGAATCCAAGAAGCAGGCGGCGAGGCGGCCGAGCCCGCCATTGCCCAGTGCCGCGTCGTGTTCTGCCTCCAACACGTCGGAGAGCTCGTGGCCCAACTCGCGGGCCACCGCCTCAGCCTTATCGACGAGCCCAAGGTTTGTCAGATTGTTCAGCAGCGCACGGCCCTGCAAAAACTCCGCCGAGAAATACGCAGCGCGACGAGCCTTGCGGTAGGCGTTGCGGGTTTCATCCCAATCGTCGGCGATCTGCTCAACGACAGCGGCTGACAAGCCGGTCCAAAACTTCTTCACTGTCGCGGCTTGCGGCGACTTGCCGGCAAAGCCACGGACATGGCCTGCGATCGTCTGCTCAAATGCGGGTGACTGCTTGGAGAACGTCATGGCGCCCAAGCGTACCGCCAGTTAGCCAGCTAGGTAGGTCAAGACAGCAACTGCGGCCGAGCGTGTGGCAGCAGAAATCGTGGGCTCATAATCCGGCAGGAAGTTCGGCATATGGTTGACCGGAACATCCTCGGCAACCCTATCCTCCGCGACAGCACGATCCCACACGTCGCGCGGGGTGCATCCGATGAGCCAGAAGAGGTACGGCGCCCCAAACGTTTGACCGATGATCGGGAAGTCCTCGGAAACCGTCTTCGGATCCGACGTGACCGAGTCCTCACCGAACACCGCATCGAAGTTCGCGCGCACTGCGGAAAAGACCGCCTCGTCGTTGTCCAACAGTTCGCCGTGAGCAAAGTACTCGATGCCAGCCGTGCCCTCCGCGCCCGAGGCAGCTACCTCGGCATGGACAACACGCTCGATGGCGGCATACACGCGTGCCTTGACCTTGTCGTCGTAGAAACGGCAGTTGAGCACCAACTCCGCCGACCCTGGAATGATATTGATCGCGCGCCCAGCACTCATGCTGCCGACGGTGACCACCGCGAAATCCGCCGGATTGACCTCACGCCCCACAATCGCCTGCAGACGAGCGATAATCATCGCGGCAGTAAACGTGGGATCCACCGAGTTGTGCGGCATCGAACCGTGGGCCGAACGGCCGGGAATGTGCACCCTGATCGAATCACAAGCAGCGAACTGCGGGCCGGGCTTGGACATGACCTCGCCAGCGCGACCAGGCATCACGTGCAGGCCCAACACCACGTCCGGGGTGGGCACCTTCTCAGCCAGGCCGCCATCGGCCATGTCTTGGGCGCCCGCAGCCAGCTCCTCGCCAGGCTGGAACAATGCGATAAACGTGCCCGACCAGTGGTCGCGCGTGTTGTCCATGACGTGGCACAAGCTCAGCAGAGCCGTGGTGTGGATGTCGTGGCCGCAAGCGTGCATCGTGCCGGTCGTGTGCCCATCCGCAGTGGTGACCACCTTGCGGGAAGCAAACGGTACGCCGGTGCGCTCCGTGACCGGAAGGCCATCAAAGTCGGCTCGGTAGAGCGCTGTCGGGCCTTCACCGTTGCGAAAGACTGCGCAGATGCCGTACTTGCCAATCGGGGCAACAACCTCGCAATCAAGCGGCTTCAACTCATGCAGGATTCGCTGGTAGGTCTCCTCCTCGTGCATGGAGAGCTCCGGGTTAGCGTGCAGTTCCTCGTAGAGTCGGCGCTGCCAGGCTGCATCAACCTGGTACGTATCCAAGATGTCGGCGATGTTGCTCATAGTCTCGTTACCTCTCTACGTTCGGGGCCAAACCTTGGGTATAGCGCAGCACGTTCGGCCTAGGCGTGCATTCTTGGCCTATACGGATACTAGGCGCGACCGTTCCCACGGCACGCAAGCGCTCCAGTTCCGTGGTGACGCGGTCGTGGACATCAAAGGGCGAAAGCGTATTGACGAAGATCTGCGTGCCGCCCTCAAAACCCGCAACAGTAGAGATGCGCCACTTCACATTGATACGCCACGGCATTGGCACCTCGACATCGTGTGGTTTGTAGTGCCACTCTTCGTTCGTGGCCACACGGGTACCGGTCGCGGCGTGTGCGGCGTGGAGCAGGTCCGACATGGCACGGACCTCGTCGTCAGTGTGCAGCCATGGCTCGCATGCTTCCGACTTCGAATACACCGTCATCGTGGGGTAGCGGTGCCCCACACCGGCAACTAGGACGGCGTGGTCGTTCTCCGCGATGACCAGGTTGTTGTCGAAAGCGGGGTTCACACCCCAGTCGTTGTACATGTTCGGGTGCTGCTGCAACTTGGCGATTTCGGACTCAGCGTTGACGCCATGCTCGTCGATAGCAACCAACTGCTTATGCAGGTGTTCAAAGGACGCGCCGGCTGCGGCGAGCCAGTTTTGAAACACCACAACATAGCGGGCGTGACGGTGGTGAGTGATGAGGTCGTGCAACGAATCGACGGTGAAGGCGATGAACTGGTAATGCTCATCCGCAGTGAGCGAGCCTGAGCCTGCGAGGTCGGAGGTGTCGCGGGCGTCGTCGATAAAGTGCCGCCTTGCAATGATGACGTCGTGCCCACCACCAAAATAAGCAGGCGCGATGCTGAGCAGTTGCTCGTCCGGCAGATCCGGATCCTGACCCGACGCAGACAAGCGCGTGCGCACAATATCCAACACGTGGTGTCGGCCAGACGGGTCCGACAGGTAGCGCTCCATGTGCTCCTGCCAATCTTTTGACATTTCCGCACCATAGTTTTCGCGCCAGTAGTCGTAAGAAACGATCTCGAACAGGTTGGGCACGCGCCGAAAGTCGGCCTGTGTCGCATCGAGTTCATCCGGCATGACATTGCGCAGAATGTCGAAACCCGTGCTGGTAGTCACCAGTCGCGAACGCTCCGGGGGAGTATGCAGCATGCGGTCCGCGCAGAAATTACACGTATCGGTGTGCGCGCCGGGGCCAAGTGCTGCAGGTTCGTTCGGCTGGGGGTGAAGCGGACGGTTGCCACGGCCAGGCACCGTCCACACATGGGTTCCGGTGAACGGATTGACCTGCTTTAACGTGCCGTCCTTCATACGTTGCAGCGCTGTGTGCTGCGCGGGCGTCGGGTTGACAGCAGCGTGAGACATGAACGACACCCTACCGCCCCGAGCGTCTAGCCTTATGCCCATGTCTGTCATTCAATTCGACGTCCTCGTCCCACCCGCGGCAGCTCCAGAGGTACGCGACGCATTCCAGCGCGCCCTCGACATCCTGGTGCGCCGCGAGATGCTCACCTCCGGCAGCGTGACTATGGAGCAAGTGCGTATCGACGACACCGTGCACGCCCAGCTCGCCGAAACCTATGAACACGACCGCGGCGAGCCAGCAGACGACGCTGAAATCCACCGCTACCGCATCGAGTCCGAAGGCGCGGACAGTATTAACCGCCTCGCTATGGGGCTCTCACGCATCCTGACCCCCAAGCGCGACCTGCCACGCGACCCCGTGGCGCTCGAGGACCAGGACAAGTTCGAGGCCCCGTCGATTTATCCCTGGACAGTTGAAGTGTTGAGGTAAGCGACCGCAATCTCCGCACCGGCGCGAACGAGCTGCTCGCGGACGTCGTCAATCTCGGGCAGCGTCACTGCGAGAGTTCCGTCGGCGGGCTGCTCGTCGAAACGCCCTGCAGCAATCGCGAATACCGCACCTGCTTCCGCAGCAAGCTCGCCGACCACAGACGCCACCTTGCCGGTGCCTGTCTGTCCATCGAAGCGACCTTCGCCGGTGATCACCAACGCAGCGCCATCGATCTGCTCAGTCAGCCCGTTGGAATCTGCGACAACGCGCGCGCCGGGCACGATATGCACGTGGGAATCGGTCCCGTGCAGCATGGTGGAAAGCCATGTCAGGCCGATGCCCACGCCGCCCGCCGCACCAAGCCCCGGGGTTGTGGGGTCGATCTCTGCGACCTCGCACAGTCGAGCAAGGCCACGATCCAAGAGTTCAACATCGTCGGTGGTAGCGCCCTTTTGTGGGCCGAACACGTGAGCTGCACCGTTCGGGCCTGTTGCTGGTGCAGACGTGTCAGTGAGCAGCACCCACTCCATAGCGCCAGCAGGGACATTGACTTTGGCAGTGTCGAAATCCGCAAGGTTTTCCAAAGCGCCACCGCCAGGTTTTAGCTGATAGCCAGCAGCGTCGAGGGGGTTGACACCGAGCGCCACCAGAATGCCGGTACCGCCATCGACCGTTGCGGTGCCACCGAGACCAAGCACGATACGTTTCGCGCCGCGGGTCTCCGCATCAGCGATGAGCACACCGGTGCCGTAAGTGTCGCCGGTCAGCGGGACCGGCTTTTCCACAGCGGGCAACCCAGAAGCAGCAGACACATCGATATAGGCGGTGGAGGAGGGGGCGTGGAATGTGTATTCGGCTTCGGTAAGGCGACCGTCTGCTGTGGTCGTCGGTAAGCAAATGCGTTCCCCCTCAAACAACGCGGACGTGCCCTCGCCACCGTCGGCCATCGGGGCAAGGATGATTTGGGCATCGCGGATCACGCTTGTCACACCCTCTGCCAGCCATTCAGCAGCCTCCTGCGCAGTAGCAGTGGACTTAAACGAATCCGGGGCGATGACGATTTTCGGCGACGGAGCCGGGTCGAAAGAGGAAGACATGCGGGCAAGTTTAACCGGAAGACCGCAAAATTCCGCGGGCGGGCGAGATGTGTTGTAGCATCTTTCCGGTAAACAATTCTGCAAGCCTATAGAAATTGGAGGCGGGGTCACATGAGTGCAATCGACCAGGAAGTTGCGAGTTTTTACGACAGGGTGCTCGAGCGAAACGCGGGAGAACCCGAGTTCCACCAAGCAGTTGCCGAGGTGCTCGACTCTCTGAAGATCGTCCTGGAAAAAGACCCGCACTACGCCGACTACGGCCTCATCGAGCGCCTCTGCGAGCCGGAGCGTCAGATCATCTTCCGCGTCCCGTGGATCGACGATGACAACAACGTGCGCGTCAACCGCGGCTTCCGTGTCCAGTTCAACTCCGCGCTCGGCCCCTATAAGGGCGGTCTGCGATTCCACCCGAGCGTGAACCTGGGCATCATCAAATTCCTTGGCTTTGAACAGATCTTCAAAAACTCGCTCACTGGTCTGCCCATCGGCGGCGGCAAAGGCGGGTCCGACTTCGACCCGAAGGGCAAGTCCGACGCCGAAATCATGCGCTTCTGCCAATCCTTCATGACTGAACTGTGGCGCCACATCGGCGAATACCGCGACGTCCCCGCGGGTGACATCGGCGTGGGTGGGCGCGAAATCGGCTTCCTGTTTGGCCAGTACCGCCGCCTGGTGGACCAGCACGAGTCGGGCGTGCTCACCGGTAAGGGGCTGACATGGGGTGGCTCCCTCGTGCGCAAGGAAGCCACGGGCTACGGCGCTGTGTACTTCACCGACGAAATGATGCGTACCAACGGCGAATCCATTGACGGTGCACGCGTGATTGTCTCTGGCTCCGGCAACGTTGCCACCTATGCGATCAAGAAGGCGCAGGCGCTTGGTGCAACTGTCGTTGGCTTCTCCGACTCCTCCGGTTGGGTGGAGACCCCGAATGGGGTTGATACTGAGCTCCTGATCGACATCAAGGAAAACCGTCGCGGACGCGTTTCCGACTATGTCGCAGAAGCCACCGGGGCGACCTACCACACCGACGGCTCCATTTGGGACCTCGAAGCTGACGTGGCGTTGCCGTGCGCAACCCAAAATGAGCTCAACGGCGAGCATGCCCAACGCCTCGTCGACAACGGTGTGAAGTACGTCGCGGAGGGCGCCAATATGCCGTCCACGCACGAAGCGACCGAGGTCTTCCGGGCTAATAAGGTCTCTTTCGGCCCAGGTAAAGCGGCTAACGCCGGTGGTGTTGCTACCTCTGCGCTGGAGATGCAGCAAAACGCTTCCCGTGACTCCTGGTCCTTCGAATACACCGACGACCGTCTGCAGCGCATCATGTCCAACATTTTCAAGACCGCTGCACGAACCGCGGAAGAATATGACCGCGCGGGCGACTATGTTGTGGGCGCAAATATCGCTGGGTTTAAAAAGGTTGCCGACGCGATGCTGGCGCAAGGCGTGATTTAGAGCTTCATCCAGTACGCTGTGCAACTATGTACCGCGTTTTTGAAGCCCTCGATGAGTTAGTGCAGACGATGGAGCAGGCCTACGGCGTGCCGATGACCTCCAACTGCATGGTGCCCCGCAATGAGATGCTCGCTCTTCTCGACGACCTCCGCAACGCCCTGCCCGGCGATCTAGACGACGCCCAGGACGTTCTGGACAAGCAGGACGAAATCCTGCGCGGGGCCCAGGAACGCGCCGACGTTCTCGTTGGCGACGCCGAAGAGGACGCCCGTCGCATCGTTTCCGACGCCCAAGCCGAATCGGAGACGGTGCTGTCGGACGCCCAGGACCACGCAACTCGACTCGTCTCGGGCGCCGAGGAAGAGTCGAACATGATGATCACCCGCGCTCGCGACATTGCAGAAACCACCATCAACAGTGCTCAGCGCGAAGCCGATCACCTTGTGGAAACCGGCAACGAGGAATACCAGCGCTCCGTCGACCAGGGCCTGAAGGAGCAGAAGCGCTTGATCTCCGAGTCTGAGGTCATGCGTCGCGCAGACGAAGAGGCACATCGCCTCGTCGAAGACGCACACGCTGAATCCTCCCGCCTGCGCGCAGAGTGCGACGACTATGTCGACTCCAAGCTCGCAGAGTTCGAGGAGACCCTCAACACCGTGCTGCGCACTGTCTCCACCGACCGCTCCGCGCTGCGTCGTGGGGCGGGCGTCTCCGGTGCAGACCGCGCTCGCCGTGGCCAGGGTGAAGCCGACGAGTACTAGCAAGGGAAGCGATTCGTTGTAGTCTGAAAGGGCTATGGCTAACAATCCTTTCGTATTTGATGTTTCCGGCGTCCTCAAAGGCGACGGACTGCCGGAAACCCTGACGCAGACGGGGCCATCCCCGTCGCGTATCGGCCCGGAAATGATCGCTATTCCTGAAGGCCGAGAGGTCAAGGTAGAAGCCACCCTGACCCCACTTGGCTCCGGCATCATGGTCGATGCGACCCTGACTGCTGAGTTCGTAGGTGAGTGTGTGCGCTGCCTTAAAGATCTGACCCCCACCGAAACGCTCCAGATCTCCGAAGTGTTTTCCACTTCAGATGATTTCATCACCGGAGACGCAGAGGAAGAAGAAGACCGTGGCTCGGGGGACGAAATTGCCCGTGTCGAAGGCGATACTGTCGACCTAGAGCAAGCGTTTGTGAACGAAGCTGGGCTTAACCTGCCGTTCAACCCGACCTGCCAGCCAGAATGCGCCGGCGATACCGACGTTCCCGTGCCGGACGGTGTATCGGGCGAAGAAAACAACCTTGTCGACCCGCGTTGGGCAGATCTGGAGAAGTTCCTGTGAGCCGTTCACGCAGGAAACCCGCCAACGCCGAACAGGCATGGGAAGACGCCTATGGGGCAGTAGACCATGCGCCACTGCTGGAAAAACTGGGCGTCAACATCGAGCGCGACAATCTCAAACTTGCGCTGACTCACCGCTCGTTCGCCAACGAACACAACCAACTGCCCAACAACGAGCGACTCGAGTTCGTCGGCGACGCCATCTTAGGTCTGACCGTGGCAACTAAGCTCTTTGAGCTTTACCCGTCGCGTCCCGAGTCCGATCTTTCTCCAATGCGCGCAGCGATTGTGTCGCGTTACGGCTTGTCCGACATCGCCCGTGAGATCAACCTCGGCCAGCACGTTCTCATTGGCAAAGGTGAAGAACTGACTGGTGGGCGCGATAAAGAGTCGATTCTTGCCGACACAACAGAGGCTGTGCTCGGCGCGATATATCTCGAGCATGGATTCGCGACTGCCCGCGACGTGATCCTGCGGCTTTTTGACGAGAAACTGCGTCACGCCACGGTAAGCAAGAAGAACAAGGACTGGAAGACCGCACTGCAAGTTCGTGTGGCAGAACTGAAGCTCCCTGTTGCAGAGTATCGCTCTGAAGCCACTGGTCCAGACCATGAGCAGACCTTCCACGCCGAAGCACTGATCAACGGCGTCGTGCGAGGTAAGGGCGTAGGGCCGAACAAGAAACTCGCGGAACAGGAAGCAGCGCAACAGGCACTGGTATACCTGCGCGACCACGCTGCCGAGGCGACCCTAGGACATGCCTGAACTGCCAGAAGTTGAGGTGGTCCGCCGGGGGCTTGAACAGCACATTGTCGGCCTTACCTTTGGCCGCGTCGAAGTGCTTCACCCACGTGCGGCACGTGGCAACGAAGTTGATCTTGAGCGAGTGCTGCCGGGACGTACCGTCGTGGATACGGGCCGACGGGGCAAGTACTTGTGGCTACTGCTGGACAATGGGGCAGCGGTGCTGGTGCATTTGAGGATGAGCGGGCAGATGCTCGTCGCAAAGCATGGCGAAGTGACATCGCCGCATTTGCGAATTCGCGCAGACATGGGCAAATGTGAGCTGTGTTTCGTCGACCAGCGCACGTTCGGATTCTGGCAATACACCGACCTTGTCGATGGGGTGCCTCGTCCTGCGGGCCATATTGCGCCGGACCCTTTCGAGGATGCATTTGATGTGCGAGAGGCAGCGCGCGCGATGCGCCGGAAAAATTCGGCGCTGAAAACGGTGCTGCTCAACCAAGAAATCGTCAGTGGAATCGGCTCGATCTACGCCGATGAAGCGATGTGGGCTGCCAACCTCAAACCCTGGCGAAAAGCGCGCACCATGCGACAACGCGACGCCGAAGCAGTGCTTGAGGCATCGCGTGACGTAATGGCCCGGGCGCTCGAGCAAGGCGGAACGAGCTTCGATGCCCTCTATGTCAACGTCAACGGAGCCTCCGGATACTTCGCACGCTCTCTCAATGCATACGGTCAAGCCGGAAAACCCTGTGCGCGATGCGGAACGGAGATCGCCCGCACCGTGATCAACGGCCGTTCCAGTTATTACTGCCCGGTTTGCCAAGTGCTCTAGGTTAGAAGACATGGTTGATCAGCAGACGTTCAAAGTCGCGATGTCCCAGGTTGCCGCTGCAGTTGCCATTGTGACGACAGGGACGCAAGCATCGGCACACGGCACAACGGTCAGCGCATTCATGTCACTTTCTCTCGAACCACCGATGGTGCTGGTCTCGCTAGACCAGAAGTCATCGCTGCTCGCGAGGTTGGAGATCGGCTCACCGATCGGTATCAACGTGCTGTCCACCGAACAGAACGAGTTGGCGCGCAGGTTCGCTGACAAGCTCGAGGATCGTTTCGCGGGGGTGGATTGGCGCATTGCCGACGGCGCACCGAAACTTGCCGGCGACCACACCTGGATCGCCGGCAACGTTAGCCGCATCATCGAAGCAGGGGACCACTTCCTCGTCTTGGTTGACGTCACTGCCACCGAAGTTACCGCAAACTGCCCGCTGCTGTACTGGCAACGCGAGTTTGGCACCCACGGGCCAATCCAACCCGGAGAGGTACAGACCAAATCCATAGAGGGGTAGTGCGCTCGATCACGTTGGGTAATTGAGACAACCCAGGGATAAGCTGCCCGCCATGGATTCAGCTACCTCATTTGTCGAGGGATCGCTCAATGGCGTGATTTGGAGCCTCGTACCGTGGTTCCTCGTTGCTGCCGGCATCTACTTCGGCTTGCGCACATTATTCGTTCAAATCCGCATGTTCCCGGACATGCTCAAAGCCGTTGCAGAAACCCCGAAGGGCAAAGACCGCGAAGGTCGAGACCTCGATGAAGAGTACGGTGGCTTGTCGGCCTTCAAGGCTTTCACCATCTCTGCCGCCTCTCGTGTCGGCACCGGCAACATCGCCGGTGTCGCACTGGCAATCTCCATCGGTGGCCCGGGTGCGGTGTTCTGGATGTGGATGCTCGCCTTGCTCGGTGGTGCGACCGCATTCGTCGAATCCACGCTGGCCCAGCTGTGGAAAACCAAGGACAGCGACGGCAACTACCACGGCGGTCCGGCCTACTACATGACCCGCGGCCTTGGATGGAAGCCACTCGCGGTGCTGTTCTCTGCCTTCCTCGCCATCACTTACGGCTTTGTGTACAACGCCATCCAAACCAACTCCATCGCTGAAGCGGTTTCCGGCTCGTTGGGCAACGACTCTGTCGCTGTGAAAACCATCGTGGCTGGTGTCGTCGCCGCACTCACCGCGCTCATCATCTTCGGTGGCGTTACCCGCATTGCATCTTGGACCCAGGTGATCGTTCCGTTCATGGCCGGTGCCTACATCTTGATTGGCCTCGCAGTGCTGGTGATCAATTGGCGCGAGATCCCAGGCATGTTCGAACTCATCGTTGGCCACGCTCTCGGCCTCAAGCAGGTTGCGGGCGCGACCGTTGGCGCAGCCTTCGCACACGGTATGCGTCGTGGTTTGTTCTCCAACGAGGCAGGCATGGGTTCGGCACCAAATGCTGCCGCGACTGCGACCGTGTCTCACCCCGTTAAGCAGGGACTTGTGCAGGCCCTCGGCGTGTACTTTGACACCCTGCTCGTGTGCTCCATCACCGCGTTTGTTGTACTGCTCGGCCCCGCAATCACCTATGGCCGCGATGACATCCAGGGTGCCTCGCTGACGCAGTCTGCACTCGCCGATTCTGTCGGCGCCTGGGGCGCACACGCCATCACATGCATCCTGTTCTTCCTGGCGTTTTCTTCCGTGATCGGTAACTACTACTTGGCGCAAGCTAATTTGCAGTACCTCACCGACTCCAAGTCCGCGTTGACCACGTTCCGCATTGTTGTTCTCGGCTTCGTCATCTTCGGTGCGTTCGGATCTGTGCCGCTCGTTTGGGCCCTCGGCGACACGATGGCCGGTCTTCTGGCGCTTTTCAACATCATCGCAATCGTTCCGCTCGGCGGGGTAGCGCTGAAGCTGCTGAAGAACTACAACGAACAGCGTCGCCGAGGAGAAGACCCTGTCTTCCACCGCGACATGCTGCCGGAAGTCAAGAACGTTGAGTTCTGGGACGGCTCCGACCCCGTCACCCGACGCAGCGCAGACGACCGCATCTAAGTTGTATTCTCGGGCGGTATGGCTGAGAAACGCATGACCGCCCACGTCCACGGCGAAGTCCAGGGGGTTGGGTTTCGCTGGTGGACACGCTCCCGCGCCCTCGAACTTGGGCTTGCGGGATACGCCAAGAACCTTGCAGATGGCCGCGTTGAAGTGGTTGCGGAGGGGGAGCAGGGTGGCGTCGAAAAGCTTGAAAAGCTCTTGCGGGAAACACCCTCTGGTTCGGGGCGCCCTGGGCGCGTGAACCATGTGCAAGCCCAGTACAGCGCACCGAAGGGTGCGGTAGGGTTCGACGAACGCTAAAAGCCGCGCCCGAGCGGGTAATATTGCGCGAATGCACCTGAAATCGCTGACGCTCAAAGGATTTAAGTCTTTCGCGTCCGCGACAACCATGAAATTCGAACCGGGCATTTGCGCCGTCGTCGGGCCGAACGGCTCGGGAAAATCCAACGTCGTCGATGCACTCGCGTGGGTGATGGGCGAGCAAGGTGCGAAAAACCTGCGTGGCGGGAAGATGGAAGACGTCATCTTCGCCGGTGCCGGCGGGCGCAAACCACTCGGACGTGCCGAAGTCACGCTTACTTTCGACAACACCGACAAACGATTGCCCATCGACTACACCGATGTAGCAATCACTCGCCGCATGTTCCGCGACGGTGCGTCCGAATACGAAATCAACGGCTCCAAAGCACGTCTCATGGACATTCAGGAGCTGCTGTCCGACTCCGGTATCGGCCGCGAAATGCACATCATTGTCGGCCAGGGCAAACTCTCCGAAATCCTTGATTCGCGCCCTGAAGAACGTCGCGCGTTTATCGAAGAAGCCGCTGGTGTACTGAAGCACCGTCGTCGTAAAGAGAAGGCACAGCGCAAACTTGTCGGCATGCAGGCGAACCTGGATCGCCTCACCGACCTCACCGACGAACTGGGCAAGCAACTCAAACCGTTGGCGCGGCAGGCAGAAGCCGCGAAACGTGGGGCGGCGGTGCAGGCCGAACTGCGCGACGCCAAACTCAAGCTCGCAGGTGACCAAGTCGTGCGTTTGCGAGCGAAGCTTTCCGACGCCGCCCGTGCTGCCGAACTCCTCGAAGAACAGGTAGAAACCGTTACCGCGCAACTCGAGGAATACACCGAAGCGCAGGAGAGCATCGAAGCACAGCAGCAGGAAGTACAGCCCAAAGCACAAGAAGCACAGCAGGTGTGGTTTGCGCTATCGACGCTGGCGGAACGGGCGAGTGCTACGGAACGCATCGCATCGGAGCGTGCTCGGAGCCACAACGCGGATGTTGCCTATGCCGGGCAAGACCCGGAAGACCTCGAAGCACGGGCACGGATTGCCGACGAACGCTACGCGGAAGCCGTCGAAGCAGCCGAAGAAGCAGCAGAACAGCTGGAAACGGTACGAGAAGAAGTCGTGGAACGACAGGAAGCTTTCGATGAAGCTGAGCGCGAACACATGGCGCAGGTGCGTGCGATCGCGGACCGTCGCGAAGGCGTAGTGCGACTGCTTGCTCAAGAAGAATCGCAGGCGCAAGCGGTTGAAGCTGCTGAGGAGGAGATTCGGCGTTTCGACGAGACGCTTCAAGAAACCCGTGAACGTGCACGCCAAGCTGACGCTGAGGTTGTGTCCGTTGAGGAACGCATCGCGGCGTTTCAGGCGGAACGCGCTCCACTCGACGCCGCATTCGCCCGCGCCCACACCGAATCTGACGCTGCAGAGAAGCGCCTCGAACAACTTCGTTCTGAGCAGCGCGAACACGAACGCAACGTAGCAACGCTTGAATCGCGCATTGCAACGCTGTCTGAGCAGACGCCGAAAATGGATGCCGCCGAATTGCTCGACGGTTTCTCACCGCTAGCGGGTTTGCTGACTACAGAGGCAGGTTTGGAAACGGCGCTTGCGGCGGCCCTCGGCGACTATGCCGAAGCGCTCGCAGGTGATGTGTCCGACGAGACCGTGTCGCGGTTGGGGAATGCGAGTCGTACGGTGGTCGTCGATACACGAGGCGGCTCCACATGGCGCCTGGAGACCGACGTTGAGGTGGACTGGCTGCTCGACCACGTCACGCTGGACGAAGCAGTGGCTGGTCCGGTGACACGTTTGCTCGCTGACACTGTGGTCGCAAAAAATGTTGAGCTGGCTCGTGCCGTCGTCGAACAAGACCCGAGATTACGAGCCGTCACACACGACGGCGTACTTGTCGGCGAAGGCTGGATCGCAGCCGGCTCCGGGCAAGCAACCACGGTTGAAGTCTCCGCCCGCATCGAGGCTGCTCGCGTGGAACTTGAAACGGCCCGCCAACAACTCAGCGAACTCGCAGGCACGTTTGAAGGTGCGAAGGTTGCGGCGGAAGAAGCCCGAGTCAACGCCGCGTCGGCGCGTGCGTCTCTTCGAGAGCACGACACCGAACTCGAAGCCTGGCGACGCGATCGCACCCGCTTGGTCAAGCAAGCTGAAGCGAACAAGTCGGAGCACGAACGAGCTGCGCAGCGCGCCAACGAAGCTGACGCACGGCTTGCGCAACGCCGCGCCGAACTGGAAGAAACTCGCGACCGTCTCACCCGAGTGGACACGGATGTATCCGCCTCACCCGAGGAGCCGTCATCTGCCGAACGCGACGCTGCCCGAAACGCGCTAAACCACATCAAATCCATGGAAATGGAGGCCGTCCTCGCCGCGCGTACTGCACAACAGCGGGCAGAGGCGGAAGCGGGCAAGGGAGACGCGCTACGCCGCCAAGCCGAGCAAGAACGTCAGGCGAAAGCCCGCCATGACGCTGCGATGGCAAGGCGTCGAGCAGAGGCGGAGCTAGCGGGGGTCGTCGAGAAGCACGCGCGCGACCTTGCCGCCCGAATCGAGGACGCGTTGGCACGCGCGACGGCGCAACGCGATGAGCTCTCCGCCCAGACGGCGAGCCTGCAGGGACAGTTGCAGCAAGCTCGTCAGCAGGTCAATGCCACGCGCCAACAATTGTCTCGATTGACCGACAACGCACACGCATCCGATATTGCCCGCTCGCAAGCACAGGTGCGTATCGACGAAGCCGAAGCCAACATCACCTCCACCCTGGGCATCGCCGTAGCCGATCTGCTTGATGGGTACACCCCAGGTGAGGACTTTGACCGCGAAGCAGAAGAGAAACGTCTCAAGCGGGCAGAAAAGGATCTGCGCGCGCTGGGTAAGGTCAACCCGCTGGCCTTGGAGGAATACAAGGCGTTGGAGGAGCGGTATTCGTTTCTTTCTACGCAGCTTGATGATGTTATTCAGGCGCGCAAAGACCTCACTGGTGTGATCGAGGACGTTGACGCACAGATCTTGCAGTTGTTCACCGATGCCTGGACGGATGTGGAGGCCGAGTTCCCGCGAGTGTTCCAGACGCTCTTCCCGGGTGGTGAGGCGCGCTTGGTGCTCACCGAGCCAGACGACATGTTGGCCACCGGCATTGAAATTGAGGCCCGGCCACCGGGGAAGCGTGTCAAGCAGCTTTCGCTGCTTTCCGGTGGTGAAAAATCGCTGACAGCCTTGGCGTTTCTGGTCGCTATCTTCCGTGCGCGTCCAAGTCCGTTTTATGTGCTCGACGAAGTTGAGGCGGCGCTCGACGACGTCAACCTGCGCCGGCTCATTGCCCTTCTGGAGGAACTCCGTCAGGATTCGCAGCTCATTGTGATCACGCACCAGAAGCCAACGATGGATGTTGCGAACGTGCTTTATGGCGTGACTATGCGTGGCGATGGCGTCACTCGAGTGCTGTCTCAACGCATGCAACCTGCCGGTGCAGCGCCTGGGGCGTAGCACCTGGGGCGTAGCACAGCGCAAGATGGCTACCCGGTGTCCGGTGCGAACAGGGGTGGATCTGTTCCCGGTAGTTCTTGGTCGTCGAAACTTGGGTGTTTGTCCCGAATTTTTCGTTTATGCCGCTGACCGGGTGACTGTTCGAACTGCCATGTGCTGGTCGTGGTCGGTGGCCCGCCGTCGGCTGGATGGTGGGTGATGTCCCAGGTGTCGGGGTCTTTTTCGAAGTGTCCCTTACCACCGGCTCCGTCTCTGTTGTCGTTGTTGCATCTGTGGTGTTCGCGACATAGCAGTATCAGGTTATTGAGGTCAGTGACACCTCCGTGGAGGTAGGACTGCAGGTGGTGGGCTTCGAGTTCGACGCCAGGTTTGGTGCACCCGTTCCAGGCGCAGACACCTTGGGTAGCGAGTAGGACGAGGCGCTGTTCAATCGACGCGAGGCGGGCGCGTCCGAGTGATAGTGGCACACCGGTTGCAGAGTCGAGTTGGAGAGCAAAAGTGTCTCCTGCTAAGCCCAGGTGAAGAATGTCGAGGGCAGTGAGATCCACACTGGTATTGGTGGAAAAGCGTGTTTGCCAATCAGCACCGACCAGATCTTCCAGGGTCAGTGTCACCACAACGGTTCCGATGCCGCGGTCGCGCGTGATACGTGCCTGGGAGTAGTTATCCAGGATGTGCATGAGTTGGTCGAAGCGGCGTTGTTGTTTCGTGCGGGTGTCTTTGGAGCCGTCGGGTAGGTGAGAGCCGGGGGCTTCTCCGGCGGCGAGGGCTGCTTCGAATTTTGCGCGTGATGCGGCGTCGAGGTAGAGCCGGGCGTAGGAGCCGCCGTCTGCATCGGTGGGTCCGAAGGAGATGCCTCGTTTTTTAAACGCGGCTAGGGGGTCCTTTTTCTTTTCGTAGTCCAGCCCCGCGCGGTTGGCTTTGCGGACGAGGTCGGTGACGAACTTCCGGAGCTCTTCGGGGGTCATGCGTGCTGCGGCTTCCATGGCTTGGGAGTAGCACTCGAGGTAGCCCGGGTTGGCGTGTTCGTTGAGGTCCTTGAGCGCGTTGGAGATAATGCGCTTCTTTTCTTCGGAGGCTTTCTTTTCTCGTGCAGCCTTGCGGGCGCGTTCCTGGGCTTTCTTTTCTTGTTCTTTGCGTCGTTGTGCTTCTTCTTCTGCGGCGCGCTTTTCCTCTTCGGTTTGTTCCGGGTTAGTTGGTGGGGCTGGGATATCGGGCTCGCCGAAGAGGCGCTTGCCGTGGTTGAGGAGGTCGAACGCCTGGGCACGGGAGAGGCCGAGGCGTTGCGTGAGGTATTCCACGGGATGGTTGGCGCCGACCAGGGATCCGGCATTGTCCCTTGTGCAGAGATGTGCGAAGGCGGCGTTGACGTTTCCGAGCAGTGGCAATGAGCCGTGTAGCCGCTCTATTGCTTGGTGGGTGCCGAGGAGGTGGAGGGAGTCGGGTTCCATCATGAGGTTGGACAGCGCTTCTAGTCCAGCGGTGATCTGGTTGACGTGTTGGTCGATGATGGTTGTCATGGGTCCCCCTCTCGGCTACGTGTGCTGCTAACTGAGTTGAAAATGAAGCTACAGACCAGGCCGACACGATCGCCACACATTCGAACACCCGTTCGTATGGATGGGCCTGACCTGCAGCGTTGATTCGTCGATAAGCAATGTGTCTATTGCTGTTCCACCTTGTGTCGTGGCGGCTGGCACACTAGAACGCATGAATACCACTGAGTTGATGAACTCCCCGGCCCTTTGGGTGGCGGTTGCGGTCGTCGTTGCCGTGCTGATCATCGTGGGCATCGTCGTTGCGGGGAAGAAGCGCAAGGAGTCGAAGACCGTTTCGTTTGAGAAGCCGGAGGAGCCGAAGGAGCTCACTCAGCAGGAGAAATCCGGCAATTATCAGGCGAAGGGCGGTTTCAATTTCGCACCGGCGGATGCTCAGCCGAAGCAGCCGGAGCCGATTCGTCGTGACCAGCCGGTTCTGCCGGTAGTCGAGCCTGAAAAGGCCGAGCAGGAGCCGAAGACTGTTATCGAGAAAGCAGTTGCGCCTGATGAAGAGCCATTGCTTGTCGACGACACCACCAGCACGGAGGTAGATCAGCCAGAGCCGTCCGAGCGGCCTGTGGAGGAGCCTGTCGTTGAAGAATGTGCCGTGCCAGAACCGGAGCCGGCACCAGAACCTGAGCCGGTAGCAGAGCCGAAGCCAGCTCCAGAACCGGAGCCGGAACCTGCTGTCGATGAGGCAGAAACCCCTGAGGCCGAATCGGAAACGCCCGATGCGCCAGACACACCAGACACGGCGGAGGCAGAGGAGGCTGCTGCGGCTGCTGTAGTGGCTCAAGAGGGTGCTGAAGAGGCGCTCCAGGATGGCGCTGAGGTTTCCGATGAGGCTGTCGTTGTTGAGGCCCCCGCGAGCGAACCGATCGATGACATCGCTCCAGCAGCAGGTCGCATGGGCAAGCTTCGTGGCCGCCTTTCCCGTTCTCAGAACGCCATCGGCCAGGGTCTGCTTGGCATTCTTTCCGCTGGCGATCTGGACGAGGACGCGTGGGAGGAGATTGAAGACACGCTGATCTTGGCCGATATCGGTGCGGGTCTGACGATGAAGATCACGGACAACCTGCGCGAGAAGATCGCTGAGCGTGGTGTGGAAAACGAAGCGCAGGCTCGTGCGATGCTGCGCGAAACTCTGATTGAGGCTGCCCGTCCGGAGCTCGACCGTTCGATTAAGGCGATGCCGAATGACGGCAAACCGGCCGTGATCTTGGTTGTCGGTGTCAACGGCACCGGTAAGACGACGACTACCGGCAAGCTTGCTCGTGTGCTCGTGTCTATGGGGCACTCGGTGGTGCTTGGTGCTGCGGATACGTTCCGCGCGGCGGCTGCGGACCAGTTGGAGACCTGGGGCAAGCGCGTCGGCGCTTCCACGGTTCGTGGCAAGGAGGGTGCGGACCCGGCTTCGGTGGCCTTCGATGCTGTGGCAACTGGTGTTGACGAGGGTGCTGATGTGGTGCTCGTCGATACGGCGGGCCGCCTGCACACCTCCACGGGTCTGATGGATCAGCTGGGCAAGGTCAAGCGCGTCGTGGAGAAGAAGAGCAACGTCGATGAGGTGTTGCTGGTGCTCGACGCGACGGTGGGGCAGAACGGCATTGCGCAGGCGCGTGTCTTCCGTGAGGTTGTTGACATCACGGGTGTGGTGCTGACCAAGCTCGACGGCACCGCCAAGGGCGGTATCGTTTTCCAGGTTCAGGAGGAACTTGGTGTGCCGGTAAAGCTGGTTGGTCTTGGTGAGGGCGCGGACGATCTTGCGCCGTTTGAGGTTGAGAGTTTCGTCGACGCTCTTCTCGGCTAAGCGCTTGCTTGTCGACGACCCCGCGCCCCCGGTGATGTGCCCATCACCCGGGGCGCGCGCTAGTCTTGTGGGGATTCTTTTCCGCTAGAAGCAAAAGGGAGCGTGCACACCGTGTTCGAGTCACTGTCCGACCGCCTCCAATCAGCCCTGGGTGGTCTGCGAGGCAAGGGCAAGCTCACCGAGGAGGATATTAACGCCACGGCTCGCGAGATTCGTATCGCGTTGCTGGAGGCGGACGTGTCGCTTCCGGTTGTGCGTGCGTTTATTAAGCGCGTCAAGGAGCGTGCCCTCGGTGCCGATGTTTCGGCAGCGCTGAATCCGGCGCAGCAGGTCATCAAGATTGTTGATGAGGAACTGACAAACATTCTCGGCGGTGAGACTCGCCGGTTGAATTTGGCGAAGAACCCGCCGACCGTGATTATGCTCGCCGGTCTGCAAGGTGCTGGTAAGACCACCCTGGCAGGTAAGTTGGCTAAGCACTTGGCTAAGCAGGGCCACACCCCGATGTTGGTGGCGTGTGACTTGCAGCGTCCGGGTGCGGTGCAGCAGCTTCAGATTGTTGGTGAGCGCGCTGGTGTGCCGACGTTTGCCCCGGATCCGGGTACGTCCATCGACTCGTATGAGCACGAGATGGGCACCTCGCACGGTGATCCGGTTGCGGTGGCGCAGCAGGGTATTGAGCACGCTAAGCAGAACAAAAACGATGTGGTCATCATCGATACTGCGGGCCGCCTCGGTATCGATGAGACCCTGATGACTCAGGCCCGCAACATCCGTGATGCAGTGAATCCGGATGAGGTCATTTTCGTTATTGATGCGATGATCGGTCAGGATGCGGTGTCTACCGCCGAGGCGTTCGCTGCTGGCGTCGACTTCACTGGTGTTGCACTGACCAAACTTGATGGCGACGCCCGTGGCGGTGCCGCGCTGTCCATCCGTGAGGTCACGGGCAAGCCGATTCTGTTTGCGTCGTCTGGCGAGAAGCTCGACGACTTCGACGTGTTCCACCCGGACCGCATGTCCAGCCGTATTCTCGGCATGGGTGATCTGCTGTCGCTGATTGAGCAGGCTGAGCAGACTTATAACGAGCAGGACGCTGAGGCAGCCGCAACCAAGTTGGCTTCCGGCGAACTCACACTGGAGGACTTCCTCGACCAGTTGCTCATGATTCGTCGCATGGGGCCGATTGGCAACCTGCTCAAGATGATGCCTGGCGGCAAGCAGATGAACCAGATGGCGGACATGGTCGACGAGAAGCAGCTCGACCGTATCCAGGCCATCATTCGCGGTATGACTCCTCAGGAGCGCCAGGATCCGAAGATTTTGAACGCATCGCGCCGCAAGCGCATCGCTAACGGTTCCGGTGTGAAGGTCTCGGATGTGAACCAGTTGGTGGAGCGCTTCTTCGAGGCGAAGAAGATGATGGGGCAGATGGCCAGCCAGTTCGGCTTGCCGGGTATGCCTGGCATGGGCCGAAGCGCTACTAAGAAGAAGCCGAAGGGGCGCCGGGGCAAGAACGGCAAGCGCAAGCCGGTGAAGCGCGGTGGAAATCAGGGCATGCCGAAGATGCCAGGGATGCCAGGAATGCCAGGAATGCCGGGCATGGGTGGCGGTATGCCGGATATGAAGGATTTGGAAAAGTTGCAGAGCCAGCTTCCTGCGGGCATGCAGGGCATGGATCTCAACAACCTCGATTTCAACGAGGCGATGAAGCGTATGCAGAAGGGGAAGTTCTTCTAGCGCGCAGCGCGCCGCAGCGCGAACGCTTCACAGATCAAAGGGGGGAGAGGCCAGCACTTTAGAGGGTGTTGGCCTCTTCGCCATCTTGGGCAGAGTCGGTGGCGGTTTCGGGGGCCAGCGTGGTGTCGTCGATAAGCCCAAGCTTGTTGAAGATCGGGGTGAGCTCTTCCCACATCAATGGGGCGAGCGATTCGGCGTACGCGTTGGAGATGTGATTCTGGTCGCGGTAGATGTAAATGTTGCCGATCTGCGGCGGGCAGATGCCGTCGATGCAGTACCAGCTGGCGGTGTCGATTTCCCACTGGTTGTAGCCGCCGTCGAGGAAGTACTTCGCAGGGTCTTCAGGGGAGTAGACCACGTGTGCGTCCATGGAGCAGTCGGCTTCGGAGTATCCGGCTACGAGGCACAGGTTGGGGTCCATTGGGTCGCCGTCGGGGTTGAACATCCATGGGTTGTCGCGCAGGCCGACGAATGGGATGCCGTATTCAGCGAGGCGTTGCCAGAAGTTTGCGTATGCGTCAGGCACGTAGTCCTGAGAGGCGATGCCACCGCCTGCGTGACCTGCGGGGCGTGTGGAGGTGGAGATCACCATGGCAGGGTTGAGTTCGACGAGTTCTGCGAACGCGTTCTCGCCCCATTCTGCGCATTCTGGCGAGACAATGTCGGCGTTGGCGGGGTCCCAGGGGCCTCCGACGACGAGTGGGCATTCTTGGCGCACGAATGTTGCAACTTTGAAGCCGTGGCGTTTGCCAAGGATGTCCAGTGGGATGCCGAATGGTTCGATGTGGGAGCCGCCGACCAGTGCGATGGTGGTGTCGGCTTCCAGGTCACCGTATACGCAGTGAGGTCCCGGCATGATGTCTGGGCCTTCGGGGAGGAAGACCATGCAGTTGTCCAGTCCGATTGGTGGGTAGATGCCTGCAACCAGGTTCGGGTCTGGTCGGGCTTCGACGTCGGGGACTTCGGCGCCGGCGAGTGCGAGTGCGCCTGGGTAGATGGCGGGGTCGAGGGGTTTGTCGGCGTCGTCGATACGATCGTTCCAGATTGGCTGGATGGCAAGTGCTGCGGCAAACAAAGCGGCGGTGAGCACACCACCCGTTGCGCGGAATTTTCCGGGCCACGTGCGTAGCGACGACCCCGCGTCGCGCACCGGCGTATCCATGGCACGCGGGCGCGCACGATGCTGGCGTAGTGGATCTTCCACCAGCATGTGGGTGATGTGTGCGAGGGCGAGGGACACGGCGATGACACATGCGCCGAGCCATGCTGGGGGAACGGCGTATCCGCCGAGGGCGGTGACGATGATCAAAAGCGGCCAGTGCCAAAGGTAGAGCGAGTAAGCGATCTTGCCCAGCCAGGTCATGGGTGCAGATGCCAGCACGCCGGAGACAGCGTCGCTGTTGCCTGACAGGATGACCAGTGCGGCACCGGTCAGTGGCAGCAGTGTGAGGGGGCCGGGGAATGCGAGCGACGTTGGGATAACGATGCCGGTGATGGTGATCATTGCGACGCCGAGTAGCGCAGTGAACCAGGCGAAACGCTGTGGGAAGAATCGCTCGGCTGGTACGAAGGCGAGCAGTGCGCCGAGGGAGAGTTCCCATGCGCGAGAGAACGTGGAGTAGTAGTTGGCGCCGGTGCCGACGAAACCGAAGCGGGAGGCCCAGGCGAAGGAGGCGATAGTGATGAGCGCCAGCACCCCGATAGCTACGCGCCGTGCCCAGACAGGGTTGGCTTTGAGCTTCGATACCGCAAAGGCCAGCAGGGTGCCCATGAGGATGCCGAAGATGTAGAACTGGCCCTGGACCGACATTGACCACAAGTGCTGTAGCGGGGATGTTTCCTGGCTTGCTGCAGCGTAGTCGGCATTTTGGGCGATGAGTTCCCAGTTTTGGTAGTACAGCATCGACGCTGTGACTTGGCTCGCGAGCTGCTGGCTCATCAGTTCTGGCGTAAACGCGAGAACGAGAAGGACAACGCTAACGATGACAAGTGCGAGCGCCGGTACGAGTCGGCGGATGGTGCGCCACAGGGGCCACCACGGGTTCAGGTTTGGGTTCGGACGCAGAGCGTATCGCAGTTGCCCGCCAAGGAAAAAGTAACCGGACAGCAGCAGGAAGACGTCGACGCCACCAGAGACACGTCCGACGAAGACGTGGAACAGGACGACGAGTGCGATGGCGTATCCACGCAGCCCATCGAGGTCGACGCGGTATGCGGTCGAGCCTTTTGTCGACTGTGCCGATTGTCCTGCCATCGTGTCCAACCTTGTCAACTACTTCTATTTCGTTACAGGCGACGTGTATTGCAGCTGGCAATGCGCGTCGCAATCGGTAAAGACCATACAGTCTGAACTTTGCATGACCGAACCAGCCACACCGGGGCATTGCAAGGCATTGCCGTGCGGGAGTTTGGTGTCTTGGGGTTTTAGCCCGTAAGATGTCAAAGGTTGTCTGACGTCATTGTTGGCGTTTGGCACGACAAGTCTATAACTGCGTACGCGCCGGATCCGTCTGGATCCTTCCCAGGTTGCCTGGGAGGGGATGGTCGACCGGCCAGGCACGCGCAGGGTAAATAAGAAGGGTTGAACCGGCTCGTCGAGAAGCGGCGAGTGTCTGCACTGCCCAGTGACCTAAAGGAAGTACACCATGGCTGTAAAGATCAAGCTGCAGCGCGTTGGCAAGATCCGCAACGCTCAGTACCGTGTCGTCATCGCTGATGCTCGCACCCGTCGTGACGGTGCTGTCATCGAGAACATCGGCATCTACCACCCGAAGGAAGAGCCGTCGCTCATCCGCATCGATTCCGAGCGCGCTCAGTACTGGCTGGGTGTCGGCGCACAGCCGACCGAGCCGGTGCTCGCGCTGCTGAAGGTGACCGGCGACTGGCAGAAGCACAAGGGCCTCGACGGTGCTGAGGGCACCCTCAAGGTTGCTGAGGAGAAGCCGTCCAAGCTCGACCTGTTCAACCAGGCTCTGGAAGAGGCTAAGAACGGCCCGACCGCTGAGGCGATCACCGAGAAGCGCAAGAAGGCTAAGGAAGACGCTGAGGCTAAGGCAGCTGCTGAGGCTGCAGCTGCCGCAGAGGCCGAGGCTGCAGAGGCCGAGGGCGAGGCTGCTGAGGCTGAGTCTGAGGAGGCTCCGGCCGAGGAGGCATAAGCCTTTCGCTTATCGACGACACCCCGCACCGCACACTTTTCGTGCCGGTGCGGGGTTTTTCGTGCTGCAGCTTTGCAAAACTTGCGTACGGTTGGGCATGTAGACATTTCCTAATCGAAAGGGGAGCGGATCATGGCTCGTACGTTTTTGGTGACTGGTGGCGCGGGCGGCATTGGCAAGGCGACTGCGGAGTTGCTTACCTCTCGCGGTCACAAGGTGATTACTGCCGATATTGCGAATGCGGATATCAATGCGGACCTCACAACTGTTGAGGGCCGGCAGGAACTCGTTGATGAGGCAACCAAGCTTTCCGAAGGGAAGCTCGACGGCGTCATTGCGAATGCCGGTATGCAGGCGCCGACGCCGAAGACCGCGCAGGTGAACTACTTCGGCGCGGTGGCAACGCTTGAGGGGCTTCGTCCGCTGCTGGAGAAGTCGGATGCGCCGCGCGCTGTGGTGACGGCGTCGATCGCATCACTGCAGCCGGCGGATGACCAGTTGATTGAAGCGATGCTTGCTGGTGATGAGGAAGCCACCGTCAAGCGTGGTCAGGAACTTGCTGACCAGGGCCCCGAAGTTGCATACCTTAACTACTCGTCCTCTAAGCAGGCCATTGCTCGTTGGGTGCGCAAGAACGCGATCTCCGAGGAGTGGGCTGGCAAGGGCATTGCGCTCAACGCTATTGCGCCGGCCGTCGTGATTTCCCCGATGACTGAAGAGCTGCGCAACACCGACGAAGGTCGTGCGCAGTTGGCACAGGTGCCGATGCCGCTGAACGGTTGGATGCCGGCAGAGGCTGCGGCCAGCTTCATTGCATGGCTGACCAGTGAGGAGAATACCCACCTGTGCGGCCAGGTTGTCTTTATCGACGGCGGCTTCGACGCCACAGTTCGTGGCGACAAGGTCTGGTAGGCCGACAAGGTCTGGTAGGCCGACAAGGGCAATTTGTGGGACTGCTACCGTAGCCGATTATGGAGCTCAACATTGGCCGCGTCGTGAAGTCGCATGGCGTGAAGGGTGAGGTAGCAGTCGAGCTACTCGCCGACGAGTCTGAAGACCACATTGTTGTCGGCGAGGTGCTCACTGGCCGCCAGGCTGGCAAGGAACAGCACTTGACTGTGAAGACGGTTCGGCCTCATCAGAAGCGCCTCCTCGTCAGTTTTGAGGAGGTGCCAGACCGCACTGCCGCGGACAGTCTGCGCGGCATGAAGTTTTTTGCAGAACCTCTGGAGCGCGACGAGGATTCCGACGAGTACTACAACCACGAACTCATCGGGTTGAAGGTCCGCCATGACGGCGATGAAGTTGGCGAGGTTACTGGCGTGATGGATGCGCCGAATCGCAAGATTCTGGAGATCGACTATCGCGGCAAGGAAGTCCTCGTGCCCTTCGTTATGGAGTTTGTGCCGGATATTGACCTCGCTGATGGCTACCTGGTGATTACGCCGCCGGAGGGACTGCTTGATGTCTAACCCGAAGCCGGTGCTTCGCCTCGATGTCGTCACCATTTTCCCGGAGTACTTGGACCCGTTGCGCCACGCGCTGCTGGGCAAGGCGATTGAGCAGGGCATCCTGTCTGTCGGAGTGCATGACCTGCGTGATTGGGCGACGGGTAACCACAAGTCGGTAGACGCACCCCCTCTGGGCGGTGGTCCTGGCATGGTGATGAAGCCGGAAGTGTGGGGGCCGGCGCTCGACGATATCGCTGCGGGACGCACAGGCACGGAGCTGGACTCGGCGGCCAAGCACCGGAATGACAAGTTGCGTCACGACGATGTCGCAAACGGTGCACCACGCCCTTACGAATCCCCAGTGGCAGGCGATGACGCCTCAAAGCCGCTGTTGCTCGTTCCCACACCGGCCGGAAAGCCATTTACGCAGGCGGATGCCCGTGCCTGGTCGCGCGAGGAACACATTGTGTTCGCTTGCGGGCGCTACGAGGGAATCGACCAGCGTGTCTTCGAGGATGCGAAGCAGCGCTACCGGGTGCGTGAGGTGTCCATTGGTGACTATGTACTCATTGGTGGCGAGGTCGCCGTGCTAGTCATCGCGGAGGCAGTCACCCGGTTGATCCCCGGAGTGCTTGGCAACACTGAAAGCCACGAGGAGGACAGCTTCTCGGATGGGTTGCTTGAGGGGCCGAGTTACACAAAACCACGAGTATGGCGGGGGATCGAGGCTCCGGAGGTGCTTACCTCTGGCGACCACAAGAAGGTTGATGCGTGGCGCCGTGAGCAGTCGCTGAAACGCACCCGTGCCGTCAGGCCCGAATTGCTCGAACAGGTGGAGCTCAGTGAAGAGGACCGGTTCATGCTGGATTCGCGTGAGGTTGTGTCGGTGTTCGAGGTGGGCGGACAGCGGGTCGTCGCAAAGCAACTGCGACGGGCGCTGAAACAGGCAGGCTACCGCGCGGAGACGATCGAGCGGAACGAAACGACGCTTACGGTAAAAGGGCGAACCGCGCTGTCGCTGGAGGATGCGACGCAAGCGGTTGCGGATGCGTTGCCGAAGGGTACGCAGTGGAGCGGGTACACGGCAGGGTAATGCCTGCTGAGGTGGTGAAAATCACCCCACAATAATTTAAAGGTCAGATCATTGTTCGCTTAGAGTTGGGTGTGTTACACGCGTTGCAAAACGAAAGGACACCCATGCTCGCGTCAGTGCTCGACCCCACCTCGGGGCTCGCAATTGTCCTTCAAATCGCCGTTATTCTTGGCGCTCTTCTGCTCGGCACGCGGTACGGGGGCCTTGGGCTTGGTCTGATCTCTGGCATCGGCCTTATGCTCATGGTCTTCGTCTTCGGTCTGGAGCCGGGCGAACCACCGGTGGGCGTTATGCTCACCATCATCGCAGTCATCGGCTGTGCGGCGACCCTCCAACAATCGCGCGGATTGGAGGTGATGATGCAGCAAGCCGAGAAGCTCCTTCGCGCCCACCCGGAACGCATCACCTTGCTGGCTCCGGTGACCACATGGTTCCTCACTGTGCTGTGCGGTACCGGTCACGTGGTCTACACCATGTTCCCGATTATCGAAGACATCGCGGTGAAGAAGGGAATTCGCCCGGAGCGTCCCATGGCGGTTGCTTCTACCTCGGCGCAGATGGGTATTACAGCCTCGCCGGTGTCGGTGGCAACGGTGTCGCTCGCGTCGATTTTGGCGGAACACGCCGGAGTTATCGATAAGGCGTACTCGATCCCGCAGATTCTTATGGTTGCCATTCCGGCTTCGCTTTCCGGCGTGATCTTGGCCGCGTTGTGGTCGTTGCACCGTGGCAAGGATCTGGACAAGGATCCGGTATTCCAGGAGCGCATGCAGGACCCGGCGTTTGCGGAGTCCATCAACAAGTCCAGCCATTCGCTTCTGGACGAAGTCTTTCCAAAGTCCGCTCGCAACGCGGTGTGGATTTTCCTCGGCGCTATCGCCTTCGTGGTTGTTCTCGGCGCGTTTGAGGGCCTGCGTCCCGCGTTCGACGACGGTGACGGTGGCATGAAGCCGCTGTCCATGAACCTCGCCATCCAGATGGTGATGCTCTTTGCCGGTGCGATCATCTTGCTGTTCTGCAAGGTGGATCACAAGAAGATCGCCTCGACTCCGGTATTTAAGGCAGGCATGACCGCGGTGTTCTCCGTGTTTGGCGTGGCCTGGATGGCGGATACATTTTTCGCGGCGCACATCGACCAGTTGGAAGACAGCCTCGGCTCGGTTGTGGAGGCTGCCCCGTGGGCGTACGCCATCGTGTTGCTGATTGTGTCCAAGTTGGTGAACTCCCAGGCTGCGGCGCTGGTCGCCATCGCCCCGATCGGGCTTGCCTTGGGCATCGACCCGAAGGTCATTGTCGGCTTCTACGGCGCGGCGTATGGCTACTGGATCCTGCCCACCTACCCGTCCGACCTGGCTTGCATCGGCTTCGACCGCACCGGCACCACCCGAATTGGCAAGTTCGTGATCAACCACTCGTTCCTGATTCCGGGTGCGATCTCGGTGTTCACTTCGTGCGTGGTGGGCTCGATTCTGGCGCAGGTGCTGCTGTAAAGCTGGCACAACAACGGCGCGACTAAGATCGCCCGAATGACATCAATCGCAGTCACCATCGCGAACGAACTCAGCATTCGGGAATCTCAGGTCGAGCAGGCGCTGAAACTGCTCGCCGAGGGCAACACCGTGCCGTTCATTTCCCGCTACCGCAAGGAAGCCACCGGTGGGCTCGACGACGGGCAGTTGCGCCACATTGAGGAGCGCAACATCTACCTCGTCGAGCTCGCTGAGCGCAAGACCGCGGTGCTCGAAAGTATTGAGGAGCAGGGCAAACTTACCGACGATCTCAAACGCGAGATTCTCGCAGCCGATACGAAGGCGCGCGTTGAGGACCTGTACTTGCCCTACAAGAAGCGTCGCAAGACTAAGGCGGATATCGCCCGCGAGGCAGGTCTTGAGGATTTGACGCAGTTGCTTATCGACGACCCCACCGCCACCCCCGAGACCCTCGCCGAGAGGTACCTCTCCGAAGGCTTCCCGGATGCCAAGGCTGCACTCGACGGTGCTCGTTCGATTTTGGTGGACCGGTTCGCCACCGACGCCGACCTTGTTGGAGCCGTGCGCGACCGCGTCTACGAACAGGGCACCATGCGCTCCTCGGTTGTTGAGGGCAAGGAGCAGGAAGGCGCGAAGTTCGCGGACTACTTCGACTTCTCGGAGCCGTTCGACAAACTGCCCAGCCACCGCATTCTGGCGTTGCTGCGTGGTGAGAACGAGGGCGTGCTCACGCTCAACCTCGACCCGGGCGACGAGGCCGTCTTTGAGGGCATGATCGCGGATCGTTTCGATCTGCCGGTGAAAGACTCCGCCTGGTTGGCTAAGGCGGTGCAGTGGGGTTGGCGCACGAAACTGCAGGTGTCGGCCAACCTGGATACCCGCATGCGTCTGAAGGAAAAGGCCGAGGAGGGCGCGCTGCAGGTGTTCAAGACCAACCTGCGCGACGTGCTGCTCGCCGCCCCCGCAGGTCAGCGCGCAACGCTCGCGCTTGACCCGGGCTATCGCAACGGCGTGAAGTGCGCGGTTGTGGACGGCACCGGCAAGGTGCTGGCCACGACAATCGTCTACCCGCACCAGCCGCAGAACCGTTGGGACGCGTCGCGTGCCGAGTTAGCGTCGCTGGCTGCCCAGCACGGAGTCGAGCTCATCGCTATTGGCAACGGCACCGCTTCGCGCGAATCGGAGAAGCTCGCCGGCGAGGTAGCGGACCTCATCGCACAGGCTGGCGGCAAGCGCCCGACTCCGGTGGTTGTGTCCGAATCAGGCGCGTCGGTCTATTCGGCAAGCCCAATCGCAGCCGAAGAGTTCCCAGACATGGATGTCTCGCTGCGCTCCGCAGTGTCCATTGCGCGCCGCCTGCAGGACCCTTTGGCGGAACTGGTCAAGGTTGACCCGAAGTCGATCGGCGTAGGCCAGTACCAGCACGACGTGAATCAAACGGCGCTCGCACAGACGTTGGACGCTGTGGTGGAGGATGCGGTGAACTCAGTTGGCGTGGACGTCAATACCGCTTCGGCACCGCTGCTTGAGCGTGTCGCTGGTCTGTCCGGCACGGTGGCGAAGAACATCGTGGCGTACCGCGACGAGCACGGCAGTTTTGCTACCCGCAAGGAGTTGGGCAAGGTTCCGCGTCTGGGGCCGAAGGCATTCGAGCAGGCCGCTGGCTTCCTGCGTATCCAGGGCGGGACGAACCCGCTCGATGGCTCAGCGGTACACCCGGAGGCTTACCCGGTGGTGGAGCGCGTCGCCCAGGCGACGGGCCTGAACACCGAGCAACTCATCGGCAACACGGCGGTACTCACCAAACTCAAGCCGGCAGATTTCGCTGACGACACCTTCGGTGTGCCTACCGTGACCGACATCCTGGCCGAGCTGGACAAGCCGGGGCGCGACCCGCGCCCCGAGTTTAAAACTGCGGAGTTCAAGGAAGGCGTCAACGAGGTCAAGGATCTCAAGCCCGGCATGATCCTCGAGGGAACCGTGACCAATGTTGCCGCTTTCGGCGCGTTCGTGGATGTGGGTGTGCACCAGGATGGTCTGGTTCACGTCTCCGCGATGAGCCACAAGTTTGTTTCCGACCCGCACGAGGTGGTGCGCTCCGGCGAGGTGGTCAAGGTCAAGGTGATGGATGTGGATGTCGCTCGCAACCGCATCGGGTTGAGCCTGCGGCTTGACGACGAGCCCGGCCAGCCCGGCCAGACCAACAGTCAGAAACAGCGCAGTGGCCAGAACCGTGGCCAGAACCGTGGCGGTCAGAAGCAGCGCCAGGGGCGAAACCAGAACCGGGGCGGTGATCGTCGTCAAGCATCTGGCTCGATGGCGGACGCGCTCAAGCGTGCCGGATTTGGGAAGTGACCGGGCAGTATGTAGAATGCTGCAGGTTGTTGTAATCGACACGAACCGGCCGAGCGCCCTGATTAGGGAAGTGCCGCCAGGGTCCTCTGTCCGAAAACGAAAAGGATTGCTTTCATGAGCAACGGCATTATTGATCTGGTAGACGCAGGCCAGCTCCGTGACGATATCCCGGACTTCCGCCCGGGCGATACCCTCGACGTTCACGTTAAGGTTATCGAGGGTTCTGTGACCCGTACTCAGGTGTTCACTGGCTTCGTTGTGCGTCGCCAGGGCAGCGGTATCCGCGAGACCTTCACCGTCCGCAAGGTTTCCTTCGGCATCGGCGTTGAGCGTACCTTCCCGGTGCACTCCCCGAACCTGGAGAAGATTGAGGTCGTCCGCAAGGGTGACGTCCGTCGTGCGAAGCTGTACTACATGCGCGATCTGCGCGGTAAGGCTGCGCGTATTAAGGAGCGTCGCTAGTTTTAGCCGCACCACGTGCCCCGTCCGAGTTTCTCGGGCGGGGCACGTTGCGTTCTCAGGGTGTCGGGGTGCGGTGCTAACCTATCCGGCGTGACCAACGCGAATGTGCCCGCCAACGGGCAGCCCCAGACCCCTAAGCCGCACAACCCGTACGCTGCCGAGGATGCATCGTATGAGGTGAACGCTGCAGACCGCCCTACAAACGGCGCTGCAAATGGCGCTGACAGCAGCGACGAGAAGCAGAACCTTCCCTGGTACGTCGAGATCCCGGTGGTAGTTGTGCTCACGTTGGTGATCATGTTCGTGCTGCAAACGTTTATCGGCCGGCTGTATGTCATTCCGTCGGCGTCGATGGAGCCAACGCTGCACGGCGAGGACGGTTCGGGCGACCGCATCTTTGTAGAGAAGGTCAGCTATTACTTCTCGGACCCTGAGCCGGGTGATGTCATCGTGTTCGCCGGTACGGATTCGTGGAACACGGGTTTTTCCTCCAACCGTTCTTCTAACCCCGCGATTCGTGGGCTGCAGGAGGTAGGTTCCTGGGTTGGTTTGGTGCCCAAGGATGAAAACACGTTGGTCAAGCGCATCATCGCTACCGGCGGACAGACTGTCTCGTGTCAGGCGGGCGACCCGGCGGTCATGGTTGATGGTAAGCCGATCGATCAGTCGTACATCTTGCAGCCGAACTTCTACCCGGTGGATGAGGAGACCGGTTCGGATGCGTGTGGTGGTCCGTACTTCGGCCCGGTGACGGTGCCGGAAGGCCACTACTTCATGATGGGCGATAACCGCACCAACTCGCTGGACTCTCGCTACCACTTGGGGGATCAGTTCCAGGGAACTATTCCGGAGGAGAATATCCGCGGCAAGGTGCAGGCGGTTGTTTTCCCGCTGAACCGCCTTCAGGGTGTGTCGGACCCGGACATTCAGCAGTAGGGTAGTGCGCCGTCTTAAGCAGTTACGCACCTACGAGGTCGCGTTGGACAAGGCCGGGCTGGGGCCGGTGGCGGGGGTCGATGAGGCTGGTCGGGGCGCGTGCTTCGGCCCTGTGACCATCGCTGCGTGCGTCTTGCCCATCAAGCCGATTGCTGCGCTTGAGGGGTTGACGGATTCGAAGAAACTCTCGGCGAAGAAGCGCGAGTTGCTTTTCGACGAAATCCGCAACGCCGCCGTCTCCTACCACGTCATTCATATCCCTGCGGCAGAGATTGATCGGCGCGGGATCCAACACGCCAACCTGGATGGGGCCCGGCGCGCCGTCGCAGGCTTGGATGTCGATCCGGGTTACGTGCTCGTGGACGCGTTTCGTGTGCCGGGGCTTCGCGCACCGCAACTGCCAGTTGTCGGCGGTGACTACACCGCGCGTTGTATCGCTGCGGCGAGTGTGCTGGCAAAGGTGAGCCGCGACAGGCTCGTTGTGGAGATGGCTCGGGACTATCCGCAGTACGGGTTGGAGGGCCACAAGGGCTATTCAACAAAGGTGCATATGGACGCGGTGCGCCGCCACGGGGCGAGCCCGGAACATCGTTATAGTTATGCGAACGTCAGGGACGCTGACAGGTTTCACACTGAGCTAAGGGGTCATGTATGAGCGCCGAGGATCTTGACAACTACGAGGCAGAAGTTGAGCTGTCCCTGTACCGCGAGTACCGCGACGTGGCGAGCCAGTTCTCCTACGTTGTAGAGACGGACCGCCGCTTCTACCTGGCTAATGCGGTGAAGCTGATTCCGCACACGGAGGGTGGCGACGTCTACTACGAGGTCCTCATGTCGGATGCGTGGGTGTGGGACATGTACCGTGCGGTGCGCTTTGTGCGTTACGTGCGTGTGATCACCTACAAGGATGTCAACATTGAAGAGTTGGATAAACCTGAGCTGACATTCCCGGAGTAGGGAACCGGGGCGTGCATTTGCCCGTCTAATAGGCACCAGATGTTTTGGTCCTAAAAGACAATAAGGGGGAATGTATGCACGCCAGGTATGCGGCCCAACAGGAGTTGGGCGTATTGGGGGAACGTGCTGCGGCTCGCTGGTACGCGGAGCAAGGGTATACCGTCCTTGGTCAGCGAGAACGCGTTGCTGCGGGGGAGATTGACGCAGTCGTTGAAGACGAAGACGGCACGATTGTGTTCGTCGAGGTGAAGTCGCGCAGGGGTGGCGCGTTCGGTGCCGCGGAGGCGGTCACTGCGAAGAAGTTGCGCACGATGCGTCGTTGCGCTGCGCAGTGGATGCGAGAGCATCCTGCGTTGGGGGTTCGCGCTATCCGTTTCGACGTCGTGGAGTGCGTCACCGATGGCGATGATTTCGTCCTTCGTCGTTACTTGGGGGTGGAAGATGCCGCTTGCTAGCACGATCAGCGCAACAGTTGAGGGCATCACGGCTCGGCTTGTCACTGTGGAGGCCAACGTCGGCCCGGGTCTTCCGGGGATCCACATGGTGGGGTTGGGCGATGCTGCGGTGAAAGAGTCGCGCGACCGGATTCGCACTGCGATCTCCAACTCGCAGCTTCCTTGGCCACGTACGAAGATCATGGTGTCGTTGTCCCCGGCGCATTTGCCGAAGACGGGCTCGCACTTCGACTTACCGATTGCAGCTGCCGTCTTGGGCAGTTTGGATCCGCGGGTGCAGCGCAGACTAGAGAGCACAATGCTGCTCGGAGAGCTGGCGTTGGATGGTTCGTTGCGCCGAGTGGACGGCGTGTTGCCGATGCTGATTGCAATGCTTCACGACGACTCCACCACCGGACCCGACATCGTCGTCGTTCCACGAGAGAACGCCGCAGAAGCCTCACTGCTCGGCATGAAGAACATCCTTGTGGCAGATTCGCTGGCGCAGGTGTGGCAGTGGCTCATCGGGGAGACAACGCTGGATACCGTCGGCGAGCCGGAGGTCCAACACGCTGCAGCGGTCGCGGACTTCAGTGACATCGCCGGAATGACTGTGGAGCGCGAGGCCCTCGAGGTCGCCGCAGCCGGTGGGCACCACGTGATGATGATCGGCCCGCCTGGCTCCGGCAAGTCGATGCTGGCAGAGCGGCTGCCTTCTATCTTGCCGCCGCTGAACATCGAGGAGATGGTGGAAGTCACGGCGCTGCACTCGGCTGCGGGAATTTCCAGTGGCGGCATTGTGTCCAACCGGCCGTTTATCGCCCCACATCCGTCGTTGACCAGGGCGGCGCTCATCGGCGGCGGTTCAGGAGTGCCTCGCCCCGGGGTGGTCAGCCAGGCCCACCATGGGGTGCTGTTCCTCGACGAAGCCTCGGAGATTTCTGCGCACGTTCTCGACGCGCTTCGGATCCCGCTAGAAAAGCGTGAGGTGCGCCTGACGCGCTCGCGCCGGGAAGTTGTCTACCCGGCTGATACGCAAATCGTTCTGGCTGCGAACCCGTGTGCGTGCCAGCGGGTCAACGGCAATTGCACGTGTCGGGTGGCTGAGCGGGCCCGGCACTTATCCAACGTTTCCGGCCCGTTGCTCGACCGGCTGGATGTGTTCATCCAGACCTCAGCGGATTCCACGGTGGTTACCCCGGGTGACGCGGAGTCGTCGGCAGTCATCGCCGAGCGTGTCATGCAGGCGCGCGAGCGTGCCCAAGAGCGCTGGTCGCAGGCTGGTATCGACGAGTCCGTCAACGCTCGCGTTGCCCCAACTTTGATCCGCAAGCAATTTCCCGCGGACGAAGCAGCGATGGCTTACCTGTCCTCGCTGCTGCGCACCGGAAGTATCACGCAGCGTGGCGTGGATCGGAGCCTGAAGGTGGCGTGGACGCTTGCGGATCTGGAAGGCGTGGCGCAACCGGATATCGACCATGTGGCTCGCGCGGTCGATATGCGCACCGCACCAGAGGAGGTGGCGGCATGAGGAATGTAAGTTCGCCAGAATCCTGGGCGTATCTCAGCCGTGTTGTCGAGGGACCCTCGATCCACATTCAGGAGTTCATTGCCAACGGGCGAAGCGCGGACGAGATTGCCCACGGTGTGCGCACGCGTGCAAGCTGGATCGGGGCCCTAGGACCGCAGACGCAAAACCGCTATACCTGGGACCAACCTGCGCAGGATCTCGCGCGTGCTAGGGCCGCCGGATATACGTTGCTGACTCCAGACTCGCCAGGCTGGCCTGGAGAGAACATCAAGCCCACGTTCCACTGTGAGTATCCGGACGATGATCGAAAACTTTCCCTGAACGAAGAAGCGGTTGCACCACACGCGCTGTGGGTAAAAGGTGAAGCAGACCTTGCGAAGCTACTTGCACAGTCGGTCGGCGTTGTCGGTACACGAACAGCAACGCAGTATGGACGTCACGCTACCGATGACCTTGTGCGGGGTTTGGCAAAACACCAGTACACGATCGTCTCTGGTGGTGCACTGGGTATCGACACGATCGCACACCAGGCGGCCCTCGACTGCGGCGCACCCACCATCGTGGTCGCTGCCTGCGGGCCGGGGTACGTCTACCCGCTGAGCAACGAGCCACTCTTCGATCGGGTTGTGCGCGCCGGGGGAGCCATTGTCACCGAGTACCCACCCGGCACGACCCCGGACCGGCACAGGTTCCTCACCCGTAACCGTCTCGTAGCAGGGCTGACCCAGGGCACCCTGCTGGTGGAAGCGGCGTTTCGCTCAGGTGCGTTAAACACGCTGAAGTGGGCCAATGCAATGAATAAACAAACGATGGCAGTGCCGGGCCCCATTACTGCAACGGAGTCGCTCGGCACGAACCTCGCCATTCAGAACAAGCAGGCGGCGATGGTGCTCAACGCCGACCAGATTCACGAGCACATCGTGCATACGGGGGATTTCGATGCGGGCGAGCAGATGGAAATGAAGTACCCGCCGACATTGACGCAGCAACTCAGCCACAACGAACTGCGCATTTACGACGCACTGCCACGAGCAGGCGAAGGATCGCGAACGGCTGAAGAGATCGCGGCAGACGCTGGCCTTTCCATCGGACTGGCGGTGCATATCCTGATGGATCTCGCTAAACGGGGAGTGGTGCAGCGCGAGCGGAAGGAATGGTCCCGCACCGAGTGAATAACCAAGTGAATATCGGTTAGCGAGTAAACTCCTGCGACATGAGTGAAAGCGTAGGGCAAGTGCAAGCGGGCGTCGGCGATTTCGCCGACTACGCCTCGCTTGTGCTCGGGCGCTCCCCAAACACAGTGAAGGGGTATGTCTCCGACCTGGCGACACTCGCCGGGTACGCAGACACCTTCGACGCGTTCACCCTGGAGGCGCTTCGCACCTGGCTGGCCGACGCACTGACCGCCGGGCGCAGCCGAGCCACCCTTGCGCGCCGTACCGCAGCCGCGCGCGCATTCTCTACCTGGGCGTACCGCCAGGGCTACATCGACCACGATGCAGCAGCCCGCCTCAAAGCACCAAAAGTGAATCGCGCGCTGCCCAACGTCGTACGCGGGGAGCGTGCCACAGAACTCGTCGAGGCGGATACCGCCGACGACGCCCACCCCGCCGAACACCTCCGTGACCGAGCCATGCTCGAGCTGCTCTACGCCACCGGCATGCGTGTTGGCGAACTCACCGGTCTCAACCTCGCCGACATTGACCTGGCTCGCGGGCTTGCCCGCGTGACCGGCAAAGGCAACAAACAACGCGTGGTCCCATTCGGGCGCGAAGCAACACTGGCGCTCAACGAGTGGCTCGAGTTCGGGCGCTCCGAACTGGCCAATGGCAAAGCAGAGGATGCGGTATTCGTCGGATCGCGTGGCGGGCGCATCGACCAACGCCAAGTGCGCCGCGTTGTCGAGCGCGCCGGGCAACGTGCCGGTGTCAGCGACATCAGTCCGCACACCCTTCGCCACACGGCCGCGACGCACATGCTCGAAGGCGGAGCGGATCTGCGTGTTGTGCAGGAAATGCTTGGGCACTCAAGCCTGCAAACCACGCAAATTTACACACACGTCTCGGCGCAGCGGCTCAAAAACGTCTACGACCAGGCGCATCCACGGGCTTAAGTCGTATTCTCGGTGGCTCCAGCAGTGTGAGCGGATCGATGTACTTGTCAGGTCCTGTAAGCGCACCCCAGTGCAGTCCGTCGTGTTCGCCAGCAAAGTGGCTTGTGGCGCGCGCAAGTCTGCCAATGATGTGGCCTTCCGTAACGTTGTCGCCAGCCTTGAGGTCTGAGCGCACTGGCTGGTAGGTCGTGCGAATGCCCCCTGGGTGGTCAATCGAGATCACAGGAGTGCCCGCGACAGTGCCGACGAACGCCACAACCCCGTCGCCCGCAGCGAGCACAGGCGCGTTGAGCTTCAAAGGCAGATCCACGCCACGGTGGCCAGGCTTCCAATTTTCCTCCGGGATTGACGCAGGACGGGATACCGCGCGGGGATACGGTGTGCCTGCCGCGGGATCGACCCAGGCAAGGGCGGTGGCGGGGGAGCACCACAGTAGGGCTCCGAGCAGGATGGTGGCTGTGGTGGTGCGTGGCGTCGTCGATAGGCAATGCATGCTCTCAAAGGACCATTGCGGCGTGGAAAAAAACAGGGTCTGCGCAAAATCTGTGGATAACGGGAGTGGTTAGTGTGACTCCAGGGGAAGTTATCCACAACGTTGCAGATGAGTTTAGGTTTTTAGGGCTCATACGGGTAAGGTTGCCGGGGCAGTTTGTGCAGCACCGTAGAGCGCTGCATAGATTGACTACGCGCGCCGAACAATGGCTGCTCAGCAACGGTCCCTCTCACAGGGGTGCGGGGCAGGCACGGTGCCAGGGTGAGGGATAAAAACCCGCACGTGAGACTTACAAGTAACCGAACTACTTTCTCCGAAGGAGACATTCCCATGGCAGTTGTAACCATGCGTGAACTCCTCGACGCAGGTGTCCACTTTGGTCACCAGACGCGTCGCTGGAACCCGAAGATGCGTCGCTTCATCTTCACGGAGCGCAACGGCATCTACATCATCGACCTGCAGCAGACGCTGACCTACATCGATGAGGCATACGAGTTTGTCAAGGAAACCGTCGCACACGGCGGCACCATCCTGTTCGTCGGCACCAAGAAGCAGGCACAGGAGCCGATCCAGGAAGAGGCGCAGCGTGTCGGCATGCCGTACGTCACGCACCGCTGGCTGGGTGGCATGCTCACCAACTTCCAGACCGTATCCAAGCGTATCGGTCGCATGAAGGAACTTCAGGCGATGGACGCAGCCGAGGACGGCTACGCAGGTCGCGGCAAGAAGGAAATCCTCATGCTGACCCGCGAGCGCGTGAAGCTCGAGCGTGTCCTGGGTGGCATCTCTGAGATGACCAAGGCTCCGTCCGCTCTCTGGATCGTGGACACCAACAAGGAGCACATCGCCGTCAACGAGGCGCAGAAGCTTCGCATCCCGGTCGTCGCTGTTCTGGACACGAACTGCGACCCGGATGTTGTCGATTTCCCGATCCCGGGCAACGACGACGCCATCGGCGCTGTCAAGCTGCTCACCCACGTCGTGGGCGAGGCTGTCATCGCTGGTAAGCAGCAGCGCGAAGAGCGTCAGCTCGCAGCTGCACGTGACGCTGCAGGCGACACCGACGCGAAGCGTCAGGCTGAGGCAGCCGAGGCTGCTGCACAGGCCGCTGCTTCCGACGATGTTTCCGCAGCAGATGCCGCTAAGGCTGCTGCTGCCGCAGAGACCGCTGCTCCGCAGGAAGTTGCAGAGGTCGAGCAGCCGGCAGCCGTCCGCGCTGCTGAGCAGGCTGAGGGCAAGGACGCCTAAGTCTCAAGGACACTGCAAGTCCGCAACCCAGGCGTAAGCCGCCTGGCTTCGGCCAGGATTCACGCACACCCCGCGTTCCGCTCACGTCCGCCGATTACCGGCCGGGACGCGGCGGACCGGGGTGTTCGTATTTTCCACACGTGGCAAGTCATGCCGCCGGCCAGATCGTCGGCTACGCTTGAAACGGTTGAATACCTTTACGTAAAACTTTCACGAGGAGGATCGCCCAATATGGCGAACTACACTGCTGCTGACGTCAAGAAGCTCCGCGAGATCACCGGCTCCGGCATGCTCGACTGCAAGAAGGCACTCGAGGAAACCGACGGCGACTTCGACAAGGCCGTTGAGAACCTCCGCATCAAGGGTGCGAAGGACGTGGGCAAGCGCGCTGAGCGCAACGCCCTCGAGGGCCTCGTTGCTGTTTCCGGCAACACCATCGTGGAGATCAACTCCGAGACCGACTTCGTGGCGAAGAACCAGGAGTTCAAGGACATCGCCAACCAGATCGCTGAGGCTGCTGCTGCAGTGAAGGCGAACTCCCAGGAGGAGCTGGCAAAGGCCGACGTCAACGGTGAGACCGCACACGAGGTGCTGGAGCGCCTCTCCGCAAAGATCGGCGAGAAGCTCGAACTGCGCCGCGCTGCCACCATCGAAGGCGACAACATTGCCAAGTACCTGCACCAGAAGGCTGCTGACCTTCCGCCGGCAGTTGGCGTACTCGTTGCCTACAACGGTGACAACGCTGAGGCTGCACACCAGGTGGCTCTGCAGATCGCTGCTATGAAGGCTCGTTACCTCAACAAGGAGGCTGTCCCGGCCGACGTTGTTGAGAAGGAGCGTGCGGTTCAGGAAGAGATCACCCGCAACGAGGGCAAGCCGGAAGCTGCCATCGAGAAGATTGTCGAGGGCCGCATGGGTGGCTTCTTCAAGGACGTTGTCCTGCTCGACCAGCCGTCGCTGGCTGACTCCAAGAAGACCGTGAAGCAGTTCGCTGACGAGAACGGCATCGAGATCACCGACTTCGTCCGCTTCGAGGTCGGCCAGGCATAAGCCAGGCGAGAGGTTTCATAGCCTCACACGCGGTGCAACCCCGTACTGTCTGTCCCGATTAGGGGGACGGGTGGTGCGGGGTTGTCGTCGTTAAGCAAGCAGTTCTGAACTCAACGCGTTGCGTGGCTAAGATCGGTTCCGAACATTTTGCAATTGGCTGATCCGCGCAAAGGAGCGTTTTCGGTGACTGACCTCAACCCCAACCGCACAGGTTTCAAGCGAGTCATGCTGAAGCTGGGGGGTGAGATGTTCGGCGGCGGCAAGGTTGGCATCGACCCCGACGTAGTCGAGTCCGTCGCCCGCCAGATCGCAGATGTCGCGCGCTCCGGCACCGAGGTCGCTGTCGTGATCGGTGGCGGCAACTTCTTCCGCGGCGCTCAGCTGCAGCAGCGCGGCATGGACCGTGCGCGCTCGGACTACATGGGCATGCTCGGCACTGTCATGAACTGCCTTGCGCTGCAGGACTTCTTGCAGCAGATGGGCATCGATTGCCGCGTCCAAACTTCGATTAACATGGCGCAGATTGCAGAGCCGTACCTGCCACTGCGTGCAGCACGCCACCTGGAGAAGGGCCGCGTGGTCATCTTCGGTGCGGGTATGGGTATGCCGTACTTCTCCACGGACACCACGGCCGCGCAGCGTGCGCTGGAGATCGGCTGCGAGGTGCTGCTCATGGCTAAGGGTGTGGACGGTGTCTACGACTCCGACCCGCGCGAGAACCCCGATGCGAAGCTCTACTCCGAGATTTCTCCTCGCGAGGTCATTGAACTTGGCCTCAAGGTTGCGGATGCCACCGCATTTAGTCTCTGTATGGACAACAACATGCCGATCCTGGTGTTTAACCTGCTCAAGGAAGGAAACATCGCCCGCGCGGTTGGTGGCGAGCAGGTAGGTACGCTAGTCGCCTAACAGCGTCTCAATATGCTGCGCCACCGTGAGCAGTTCCGGCCCGGTGAGCGTAAGGCTGCCAAGGTGCACCCCGCCGAGTGCAATCGCAGGGGTGCCGAGCATGTTGTACAGCGAGCACCACGGTGACCATTCGGTTTGCGCGTGGAAGCTCGCTTCTGGCGTGAGAGAGGGGAAATAGCCGATCCGGGGTGGTGCGAATGCGAGCGTGGGGGAGAGCACTACATCGACGTCCCATTGGGAGGCGATGAGGTGAGGCAAATCCCGGCGGTGTTGCTCGGCGGCGTCAAGGTCGCTGTTGGTCAGCTTGTGGGATTGCTCGACGAGCCAGCCGATGTATCCGCTGTCGAGCGGATCCGTCAGGTTGAAACTCGCGGTGATTGTGGTCGTGAAGTGGGCGTAGGTTTCCAGCGATTCGCGATACGGCTTGAGCTGCACCACTTCAAAGTCGAGAGCACTCGCAAGCTTTTCGACGAGCGCACCTCGCCGATCCTCCACATCCGGCCGCGCGAAGATACCGTCGGTAAGCACACCGATTCGGAGCCGCTTGCCTTTGATGCGGCGGTGCCAACCCCACAACGTGAATTGGTCCGCGACGTCCTGGGTGAGAAACCCATGTGCGGCGATACCTTTGCTTGCGGGTTTGAAGCCGACGATCTCGCACGCTGCAGCTGGCACGCGTATGGATCCGCCGGCATCGGTGCCGTGTGCGGCGCGAACGGTGCCGTCGGCCACCACAACTGCGGCGCCAGTAGAAGAGCCACCTGGGGTGCAGCCGGGGTAGGCCGGCGACTCGAGCACGGGAACGTCAGGGCGCTCTGCGTAGCAGGTCGCGCCCAGCTCCGAGGTCAGCGTCTTGCCGTGGATGGCGACGCCGTGCGCCAAAAGATTGGAGATAAACGGATCGGTTGCTGTTGCGGTGTAGGCGCGTGCAGGGCTGCCGTGGGTAGTGGTCATGCCAGCAACGTCGGTGCCGTCTTTGACCGGGATCTGCCAACCAGCCAGACGTCCGATGTTTGGGCGCGGCCGCGTGTGTGTGCTTGGGGGCAACGTGAACGCGGGATGCAGCATGGCGCCAGTGTAGGTGCCAGTCGCGCTGGTAGGTTAGTAGGGACGCCGAATAGAGAAAAGGTAGGGTTTTCCCCATGATTGATGACGTATTGCTGGATGCCGAAGAGCGCATGACCGCCTCTGTTGAGCACGCTCGTGACGAGTTGGCCACGATTCGTACCGGACGTGCGAACCCGGCGATGTTCAACGGTGTGATGGCTGACTTCTACGGTGCGCCGACACCGATTAACCAGATGGCGACGATTTCCGTGCCGGAGCCGCGCATGCTGCTGATCAAGCCGTACGACATGTCCACCATGGGTGAGATCGAGAACGCAATCCGTAACTCTGATCTCGGTGTGAACCCGACGGATGACGGCCAGGTCATCCGTGTGTCTATCCCGCAGCTCACCGAGGAACGCCGCCGTGACCTGGTCAAGCAGGCGAAGCAGAAGGGCGAGGACGGCAAGATTGCCATCCGTAATATCCGTCGCCAGGGCATGGAAGCGCTGAAGAAGATTCAGAAAGACGGCGACGCTGGTGAGGATGAGGTCGTGACCGCCGAGAAGGCGCTGGACAAGACCACCCAGTCCTACGTTGCTCAGGTCGATGAGATCGTTCAGCGTAAGGAAGCCGAACTGCTGGAGGTCTAGCGTGCCTGCTGCTGATCAGGAGGAGCGCGCCACGCCGAGCCGCTGGCCGGTGCATGCGCCGAAGCCGAAGAACAACCCGGGGCGTGATCTGCCGACCGCCATTACGACCGGTGTTGTGCTCGGCGCGATTGTCATTGCCGCCGTATGGGTGGGGCCCAAAGCCTGGTACCCACTTGTCGCCGTCGCTGTAGCAGGAGCGATGTGGGAGGTGATGACCCGGCTGCGGGAAGCTGGTTACCAGCAGCCGCGCACACTGCTGATCATCATGGCCCAACTCATGCTGTGGTCCTCCGTGCCGTATGGCACTACAGGGCTCGTGGCGGGTTTTGCCTTCACCGTTCTAGTTGTCATGTTCTGGGGGATGTTCCACCAGGGCAGGAACAAGCGACCAGAGAACTACCTGCGCGACACGGCAGTGAGTCTGTTCGTGCTTGCGTGGATTCCGCTGTTTGGCACGTTCGCCGCAATGATTTCCTTGATTAGCCAAGGTGGGGTGGATGGTTCCGCCTACATTGTGGCGTTCATGCTGTGCGTTGTTGCCAGCGATGTGGGTGGTTTCGCTGCAGGCGTGATGTTTGGCTCGCACCCGATGGCGCCGGCAATTAGCCCGAACAAGTCCTGGGAGGGCTTCGCTGGGTCGATCGTTGCCGGAAGCATCACCGGCATCTTAGTGGTCACGCTGCTCATTCACGGCCCGTGGTGGATGGGCGTTGTGCTCGGCATCGCTTTAGTGATTTGCGCAACGATGGGAGATTTGGTGGAAAGCCAGTTCAAGCGTGAACTGGGCATCAAAGACATGTCCAACCTGCTGCCAGGGCATGGTGGCATCATGGATCGACTTGACGGGATGCTTCCCGCAGCAGCGGCGACCTACATCCTGCTCACGACCATCACGCTTATGAGCGCCTAAGCACAGACCTAGTAATTCGAAAACATTCGTGCGACATGCAAAGATGGGGCGCACTATGAGTGATTTTCCCGAGATCAAACTGCTCGCCCCAAAGCGTGGCATGCCGCCAAAGCACTTCGCTGATCTGTCGGCACAGGAGCGAATCGACGCGTTGAAGGAACTCGGGCTGCCGAAGTTCCGTGCTGATCAGATCGCGCGTCACTATTACGGCAAGTTTGAGGCAGATCCGCTGACGATGACGGATCTGCCCGAGAACCAGCGTCAGCTTGTCAAGGACGCACTTTTTCCCACGTTGTTGACCCCCGTGCGCACCGTGGAGACCGACAACGGTGATACCACGAAGACGCTGTGGCGTCTGCACGATGGCATCTTGCTGGAGTCGGTGCTGATGCGTTACCCAGGTCGCGCGACGTTGTGCATCTCCTCGCAGGCGGGCTGCGGCATGGCATGCCCGTTCTGTGCGACCGGTCAGGGTGGCCTGGACCGTAACCTGTCCACCGCGGAGATCGTGGACCAGGTGCGCGCTGCGGCCGCAATGATGGAGGCAGAAGGCTCCCGCCTATCCAACATTGTGTTTATGGGGATGGGGGAGCCACTGGCTAACTACAAGCGTGTGGTCTCTGCTGTTCGCCAGATTACGCAGCCGTCGCCTGCTGGCTTTGGCATCTCCCAGCGCAACGTGACGGTATCCACTGTCGGACTTGCACCGCAGATTCGTATGCTCGCGGATGAAGGGCTGTCCTGCACACTCGCAGTGAGTCTGCACACACCGGACGATGAATTGCGCGACGAGTTGGTCCCGATCAACAACCGCTTCGAGGTAGCCGAAGTGCTTGATGCGGCCCGCTACTACGCGGACCAGACGGGGCGCCGTGTCTCCATTGAGTACGCCTTGATTCGCGACATGAACGATCAGAACTTCCGCGCTGACATGTTGGGCAAGAAGCTTCACAGCGCGTTGGGTTCGCTGGTGCACGTGAATCTCATTCCGCTCAACCCGACACCGGGATCGAAGTGGGATGCGTCGCCGAAGGATCGGCAGGACGAGTTCGTCCGCCGTGTGATCGCCCAAGGCGTGCCTTGCACGGTGCGCGACACCAAGGGCCAAGAGATCGCGGCCGCTTGCGGGCAGTTGGCAGCCGACGAAAAGAGTGGCTAGTCCGCTCAGGCAGACGGCATGAAAATACCGCCGCACCTTCGTTGGAAGGTGCGGCGGTATTTCGTCGAAAAGATTTTAGAGGGCGTGCTTGCCGGTCTTGGACTCGACCTCGATGACCTCTACGTTTTCGCGTGCCTGCGCCGGTGCAGTGTTGCGCAGGTGTGCAACACGGCTCGGCTCGATGTTGAGGGCGCGCAGCTGGCTATCGGTCAGCGACTCGTAGACGTCGCCGGAGAGGGTGGCCTGGTCGTAGGTCCAGTCACGCTCCACGTAGCCGACCGGCTTGTTGTGCGACGTCACGGTGCGCACCTGGTTGAGCTTCGGCTTGGTAGCCAGAAGGATCAGTGCGAGAGCAATGAGGACGGCCAGTGCGATGAGCCAAATGGTCTCAACGTGGCCCTGGTGGTTGCCAAAGTTGTAGGCGACGAGGAACGCGACGGAAATCCAACCTGCCAGCTGGATGGCGCGGTCGCTCAGCGCACTCCAACCAAATTTGGCGGACGGGACGTCAGCCTCGGATACACCGTTGTACACCTGGGGTGCGCTTTCCTTTGCGTGGGCCACTGCAACGCTCCTTGTTAACACGGGATCGATCGCAAACACGATCACCTGGAAATGATGAAACTATCGCTGCCCATCATCGCACACAGAGCGCGAAAAAGGTGACAATAGCCCCCAATGTGTTCAAACTTTCGCACCACCTCGGGGGTTTAATCCAGTTCAAGTGCCGAAATGAATCAAAACGTGTCACAATGGTTGCGTGCGAAACGTTGTAATTTTAGGTTCGACCGGTTCCATTGGCTCACAGGCTGTGGAGGTGATCCGCGAAAACCGCGACAAGTTCAACATTGTCGGGATTGCCATTGGTGGCGCCAATCCTAAGGCTGCTATTGAGCAGGCGCAGGAGTTTGGCCTGAGCGCCGACCAGATTGCCGTGCGCAATATTGAGGGTGCGAAGGAAGTCTCCCGTGCGCTTGGCGGTTACGTGATCACTGGCGAGAACTCCGCTGCTGCGCTCGTTGAATCGCAGGAAGCTGACGTGGTGCTCAACGCACTCGTTGGTGCCTCGGGCCTGCCGGCAACCATGGCTGCGCTGCGCTCGGATGCGACACTTGCGTTGGCTAACAAAGAATCGCTTGTAGCGGGTGGCCGTATCGTGCTCGACGCTGCAAAGCCGGGTCAGATTGTTCCGGTTGATTCGGAGCACTCGGCAATGGCGCAGTGCATGCGCGGCACTCGCCGTAGCGAAATCGCTCGCCTTGTTCTTACCGCATCGGGTGGTCCGTTCCGTGGCTGGGAGCGCGAGGGTCTCATGGAGGTGACCACGGAAGAAGCCGTGGTACACCCGACCTGGTCGATGGGAACGATGAACACCATTAACTCTTCGACTCTGGTGAACAAGGGCCTTGAGCTGATTGAGGCGGCCATGTTGTTCGACATGGATCCGGACAAGATCGACGTCACGATTCACCCGCAGTCCGTGATTCACTCGTTGGTCACGTTTACGGACGGTGCAACGCTTGCACAGGCTTCGCCGCCGTCGATGAAGCTGCCTATCGCGCACGCGCTGGATTGGCCGAACCGTGTGCCGGATGTGCAGGAGCCGTTGGATTTCTCGCAGGCATTCTCGTGGGAGTTTGAGCCGCTGGACAACGAGGTGTTCCCTGCTGTGTGTCTGGCCCGTGAGGTGGCCAAGAAGGGTGATCCGTACCCGGCTATTTACAACGCTGCTAACGAAGCAGCGGTAGAGGCGTTCTTCGCGGGTCGCATTAAGTTCCCGGAGATCGTGGACATTATCGGGGAGGTCCTGGACGAGGCCGACGAGTTCGCCGCAGTCCCGAGCGATGTGTTTGATGTGATGCGGGTTGAGTCCCGTACGCGTGAGCGAGTCGCCGCGGCGATTGCGCGCATTGAGCGTTAGACCCTTGAGGTGCGGGCGGTGTGCCCGCACCTCTTCGCTGTGTGTGCTGTGGGGTGAAGCGCGATGAGTGTGTTGGGGATTGTGCTTTTCGCGCTTGCAATCACTGCTTCGATTGCGCTGCACGAAGCAGGCCACATGTTCACTGCGCGTGCGTTTGGCATGCGAGTGCGCCGGTTTTTTGTCGGTTTCGGGCCAACGTTGTGGTCGGTGAAACGGGGCGGAACAGAGTATGGGATTGCTGCGCTGCCGTTCGGTGGGTTCTGTGACATTGCGGGGATGACGGCGATGGATCCGGTCACCGAGGAGGAAGCGCCGCACGCGATGGTGAAAAAGCCTGCGTGGCAGCGTATTGCGGTGCTCTCCGGCGGGATCGTGATGAACATCTTGATCGGCGTCGTGATCATTTTTGGGGTTGCTGTCTCATCAGGTATCCGGAACCCGTACGCGGATTTCACCCCGAAGGTGGGCCAGGTCGTCTGTGTTGCCGACCAGGTGGATGAGAAAACTCTGGCGGAGTGCAGCGGACCTGGTCCTGCGGGCCAAGCGGGTGTACAGGTGGGCGACACGTTGGTTGCGGTCGACGACGAACCAATCGAGACATTCGCGGATCTGCGTACTTATGTTGCGCAGCGTCCGGGGGAGATGGTCGCGCTTGAGGTGGAGCGCGGTGGGTCGTCGCAAAGCATTGATGTCCCCGTGGCGCGGGTCGAGCGCATCGATCCTTCGACGGGCGAGCGTATCGACGTCGGCGCGGTGGGCATCGCCGCAGCTCCGGTCAAGGATGCGGTGAAGCAATTCGGGCCTGTCGAGGCGGTGCCGGCGACGGCCAAGTTCACCGGTCAGATGCTTCGAGCATCTGTTGACGGGTTGATGGCGTTTCCGGGGAAGATCCCGGGGGTTGTCGCGTCGATCTTTGGCGGGGAGCGCGACATTGAGGGCCCGATCAGTGTGATTGGGGCCTCGCGCACCGGCGGTGAGCTGGTGGAGCGCGACCAGTGGCCGGCGTTTTGGATGATGCTGGCCAGCCTGAACTTCTTTCTGGCGTTGTTTAATCTCGTGCCGCTTCCACCGCTTGATGGTGGGCATATTGCGGTGGTGATTTACGAGAAGATTCGCAATGCTTTGCGACGCCTCCGTGGCCTGCCGCCAGCCGGCCCGGCAAACTACGAGAAGCTGATGCCACTGACCTATTTCATGGCGGCGCTGCTGCTTGTTGTCGGTGTGTTGGTGATGGCGGCAGACGTGGTCAACCCCGTCAATCTTTTTGGGTGACGGTGCTAGAGTTATCCACCATGAGTACCCCCATCGGATTAGGCATCCCTGAAGGTCCGGCACCCACCCTGGCCCCACGTCGTAAGACCCGCCAACTGATGGTTGGAGGTGTCGGTGTTGGCTCCGATCACCCGATCACGGTGCAGTCGATGACCACGACGAAGACGCACGACATCAACGCCACCTTGCAGCAGATTGCGCAGTTGACCACGGCTGGCTGCGACATTGTGCGTGTCGCGTGCCCGAAGACGGTCGATGCGGAAGCGTTGCCAGCAATTGCTGCAAAGTCGCCGATCCCGGTGATCGCCGATATTCACTTCCAGCCGAAGTACATCTTCGCTGCGATCGACGCCGGTTGCGCAGCTGTGCGTGTGAACCCGGGCAACATCAAGGAGTTCGACGGCCGCGTCAAGGAGGTTGCGAAGGCAGCCGGTGACGCAGGCATCCCGATCCGTATCGGCGTCAACGGTGGCTCGCTGGATAAGCGCCTGCTGGAGAAGTACGGCAAGGCCACGCCAGAAGCGCTGGTGGAGTCCGCGATCTACGAGGCTGGCTTGTTCGAAGAGTACGGCTACGGCGATATTGCGATTTCCGTAAAGCACTCGGACCCGGTGCTGATGGTCGAGGCGTACCGCCAGTTGGCAGAGAAGACGGATTACCCGTTGCACCTCGGTGTGACGGAAGCTGGTCCGAAGTTCATGGGCACGATTAAGTCGTCCGTCGCCTTCGGTGCCCTGTTGTCGCAGGGTATCGGCGACACGATTCGTGTGTCTCTTTCCGCTGACCCGGTGGAAGAGATCAAGGTCGGTGACCAGATTCTGCAGTCGATGAACTTGCGTCCGCGCAAGTTGGAGATCGTTTCCTGCCCGTCCTGTGGTCGCGCCCAGGTGGACGTGTACAAGTTGGCCGAGGAGGTCACCGCTGGCCTGGATGGCATGGAGTTCCCGCTGCGTGTGGCCGTCATGGGCTGTGTTGTCAACGGTCCGGGCGAGGCGCGCGACGCTGACCTTGGTGTAGCTTCCGGTAACGGTAAGGGCCAGATCTTTGTCAAGGGCGAGGTTGTGGAGACCGTGCCGGAGTCGAAGATTGTGGAAACGCTGATTGCTCACGCGCTGCGTATTGCTGAGGAGCAGGGCCTCGAGGAGGTCGCTGGCGCCAAGGCTGAGGTCAAGGTCACCCGCTAGTATGCGTCGTGTCGTCGCAGTTGTTGCCGGGGTGGTGCTTGCGTCGTCGATAAGCGCATGCACCCCGCGCCCCAATGATGCTGAGCCAGCAGCGAGTGCGTTTTTGGAGGCGCTGGAGCGTCGCGACGTCGGGTCGTCTGCGATTGACAATCCGACGTCCGCGGCTGATTCCACGAACGCGACCTGGGATGGTTTGCAGGCAGAAGACGTCACAGCGACGCTGAAAGATGTGCGCCAGGAAGAGAATCTGGCCACCGCGACGTACGAGTTGGCGTGGCAATTGCCGCGCGATCGTGAGTTGAAGTACGACGCGCAGATGACGCTGACACAGTCCGGCGAGAAGTGGACGGTGCGCTGGCAGCCGTCGGTGTTGCACCCGCGTTTGGGTGCGCACCAGCATTTGGAGTTGCGCGCGATCGCTCCCGCACAGGCGAGTGTCGTGTCCTCTGATGGGGTGGAGTTGTTAAAGCCCGGCATCGCGTATCGGGTGTTGGTGGATACCAACGAGATGCGCACGGCCGGTGCTGCGGCATCTGCGATCAGCAGTGCTCTCGCCCGGGCGCACGAGCAGGACCGTGGCGTGCCACTGCGCGACGCAGACACGTTGAAGGGCGAGCTCGAGCGCGCCTCCGGTGTGTATTCGGTGGCGGTGGTGCCGGCAGCAGCGCGAGATGCTGTTGAAGCAGCGCTTAGCAACGAGCCCGGTGTCCGGCTCAACGAAGAAGCCGCCATGGTTAACGCAAAGCCGGGCTTCGCGCCCGACATTATGGCGCGCGTGGGCGAGTTGGTGCGCGATGATTTGGTTGGTGATTCCGGCTGGAGCGTCGACATTGTCAACGAAAATGGTGCGTCGTACGAGGAGATCACCCGTCAGGATCCCGCACCGGCGCCGGCGGTGCACATCAGCTTGGATCACCGGGTCCAGGAGGCCGCTGAGCGTGCGCTCGAACCCGTTGCCGGGCAGCAGGCCATGATTGTGGCCATCAGGCCGTCTACGGGCGGGATTCTGGCTATTGCGCAGACCCCGGCTGCGGATGCGCAAGGCAATCTGGCGACGATGGGCCAGTACCCGCCTGGCTCGACATTTAAGATCATCACCGCAGCGGCGGGGCTTGCACGGCAAGGGCTCACACCAGGCTCACCGGTGCCGTGTCCGGGCCCGATGAACCTGTATGGGCGCATCGTGACCAACTACGGAGGCTTCAGCCTCGGCACCGTGCCGTTGGAGACGGCGTTTGCGCGTTCGTGCAACACCACGTTTGCGGACATGTCGACGCGTCTCGCCCCAGGTGAGTTGCAGGACGTGGGTAAGCAGTTTGGTCTCGGGGTCGATATGCAGATCCCAGGGGTAGAGACAATCACTGGCTCGATCCCGGTCGGGGAGGAGCCCCTCGACCGCACTGAGGCCGGCTACGGCCAGGGCCTCGACCTTGCCAGCCCTTTCGGCATGGCACTGGTTTCTGCGACGGCCGCGCGTGGGTCATTGCCGGTGCCGTACCTGGTGCAGGGCGAGGAAACGAAACTCAGCGAGGACGTGCAGCCCCTTCCACCGGAAGCGATCGATCAGCTGCGCCAGATCATGGCTGCCGTGACCGGGCCGGGCGGTACCGCAGGCGGCATGAGTGCCGGCGGCGATATTCGCGGCAAAACCGGCGAGGCCGAAATCAACGGTGGGTCCCACTCCTGGTTCACCGGCTACCGCGTGGAAGACGACATCGCGTTTGCAACCCTGGTGGTCCTCGGCGGTGGTTCTGAAGCGGCAGTTGCGCTGACGAACACGATGCTTGCCAACTTGCCGCTGGGGTAGCTCGGAAAGCTGGCTAGCTGCCGCAGGGCCAATTTGCTCGCGGTACTACCATGGCCTTTATGAATCCAAGAGGACTACTTACACCAGGTAAACCGACCCCAGTGCGTAAGGTCCCGGACCACATTGAGCGTCCGGAGTACGCCTGGAAAGACGACGTCCAAGAAAACGTCGGCGAACCGGTCATCCAAACCCCCGAGACGATCGAGGCGATGCGCGAGGCATCCAAGATCGCCGCGAACGCACTCGCCCTTGCTGGCGCGGCGGTTGCGCCGGGAAAAACCACCGATGAGATCGACGGCATTGTGCACGACTACCTGATCGAACACGGTGCATACCCCTCCACGCTTGGCTACCGCGGCTTTACAAAGTCTTCCTGTGTGTCCCTGAACGAGATCGTGTGCCACGGCATCCCGGATACGACGGTGATTCAGGAAGGCGACATCGTCAACATTGACGTCACTGCTTACAAGAACGGTGTGCACGGCGACACCAACGCCACATTTTTCGCTGGCGAGGTTGCACAGGAACACAAGGATCTTGTGGACCGTACCTACCAGGCCATGATGCGTGGCATCAAGGCAGCAAAGCCGGGCCGCGAGATCAACGTCATCGGACGCGTTATCGAGGCGTACGCGAAACGTTTCGGCTATAACGTCGTCACTGACTTCACCGGACACGGCGTGGGCACGACGTTCCACAACGGTCTCGTCGTCCTGCACTATGACTCGGATGCCTACACGGATGTTCTCGAGCCGGGGATGACGCTGACCGTCGAGCCGATGATCAACTTGGGTGAGTTGCCGTACACCGTGTGGGACGACGGCTGGACGGTACAGAACGTCGATGGTGAGTACACCGCACAATTCGAGCACACCATCGTGATCACTGCCGATGGCAACGAGATTCTCACGATCCCGGACGCCGATGTAGCAGCAGGCCAGCACATGCTGGGGGAGTAGGCGTCGCACTGGTAGATGCATATGTGCCCCGCAGGGAACGTTCCCTGCGGGGC
>NZ_KV803820.1:0-117671 GCF_001811185.1 Corynebacterium sp. HMSC067D03 | reverse complement strand
GCCCCGCAGGGAACGTTCCCTGCGGGGCACATTTTTGTTGGCTGCAAAGCCGAGACTGACCAAAGCAAAAACCCGCTGCCGAAGCAGCGGGTTTCTATCGTCCTACGACGAAGTTAACTTAGAACTTCGGCAGCTGGATGAAGCCGTTGTAGGAAGCGAAGTTGATGCCAGCGATCACGAGACCGACGAGAGCACCGATACCAGCGACGATGGTGCCGTCGATCCAGTAGCGTGCCCACTGCGGAACAGCCTCAGGGTTGGTCTTCTCGCCGAAAGCATCGGTCGGGTAGAACGGGGTTGCGTTGTCTTCCTTGGTGAAGTACTGGGAAGAACCCTGCTTGTTGAAGAGGCCCTTGGTGCCGTCCTTGACGACGTCGCCGAAGGACTTGTCAGCCTGCTCGGTGACATTGCCCTTGTCGTCTACCTTGATGCCCTTATCCTGCTTGCCAGCGAAGATGACCTGCTTGTCGGACTTCTTCTCTTCCGGCTTGGTGGTGTTGTCCTGGCCGTTCTGCTCGGCAGTAGCGGTGGTCTCCGGCTTCTCAGAAGACTGAGCGGAAGCGATTGCGGTGCCGCCAACAAAGACGGTCAGAGCGGTTGCGGAAGCAACTGCAGCGGTGCGGAAGTTACGCATCTTATTCCTTCTTTCGAAATATGAGTTGGAAGTGGTTAGCGGAAATCCGCGTTATTAGAACTTGACCGGGCCGTGAACGATGAAGTTGTACAGCGGGCCGACCAGGAGGCCGATTACTGCGGAAACAGCGGCGAAGACGGAGATGCCAAGACCGACCTTTGCGTACGTCGGCTGGTTCTCAGAGTTGCTGGTGGAGCCGAAGATTGCGCGGCCATCGGTGCCGTTGAGCTGAACCTTGCCGTCTTTGGTCTTCTCCCAAACGCCGAGCTTGTTGCCGAGCTTGGTGGAGGAGCCGTTGGTCTTAGCGGTGTCGTTGTCGACGCCCGGCTTTGCCTCGCGGGTCGGCTTCGCCGGGGCGGTGGCCTCGGTCGTGGTCTCCGGTGCCTCGGTCTGAGCGGTTGCGACTGCAGTGGAGCCGAATGCCACAGCGACGGCGGTTGCGCCGGCGAGGGCTGCCTTACGGAAATTACGCATGAAACGAAATCCTTCTCTGATAGTTCTTGCACGACGTCCGGGTGGAATTCAAAGAAGTCCAGGGGCATTGAGCTCCTAGGACCGATAGCAAGCCTTAGAGGCTCGGTCCCGGTGTCTGCAACGACAATAGCCGATCGTTTCCAGCATCGTGCAAGTTTGGTGTGCGATTTGATGCAAAGATCATCAAAAGGTTGGAGTCTCTGTGTGTCCGCTGGGAATGATTGCGGGTGGATAACAATCGCAACGTGCGCTTTTCGCTTCTTGGGCAGTTGTCCCAGCGGTTTTGTTGAATGGCCCCCAAATTAGGGGGTGAAGGATAGGTTTAGACTTCTTTGAAGGTCAGGTCGAGGCCCAGGATCGCGTTTTCCGTCACTTCAGCCAGTGCTGGATGGATCCAGTACTGGCCGCGAGGGAACTCTCGAAGGTCAAGGTCGTAGGCCATGACGGTGATCATTTGCTGTATCAGGGTGGAAGCCTGTGGGCCCATATAGTGCGCGCCAAGCAGTTTGCCTGTGGTGCGATCCGCGATGAGCTTCACCAGTCCGGTGCTGTCCTCCAGCGCCCAGCCGTATGCAACGTCGCCATAGTTCTGGACCTTGACGGTGACATCGTGGCTGGCCTCGATTGCTTGCTGCTCGGTCAGGCCGACGGTGGCAATCTGCGGGTGGGTGAAGATCGCCGACGGAACATGGTCGTGCGGCATCGGGACGAGCGCGCCGTTGTCACGCCAGGTGGCAAGCACGTTGTGGGTCACCGCACGCATCTCGGCGTTGGCAACGTGCTTGAGTTGGTAGGGGGAAGAGAGATCACCAAGCGACCACACACCCTCAGCGGTCGTGCGGCCGAACTCGTCGACTTTTACGCGACCGTCGTCATGCGTTTCGATGCCACCCGCTACAACGTTGAGGGTGTCACTGTTCGGGATGCGACCGGTGGCGATGAGGAGGGCGTCGGAGGTGACCTGAGTGTCGTCGTCAAGCGTGAGCGTCACCTGGCTGCCATCCTCAGTGGCGGATGCGACCGTGCGGCCGATGTGGGTGGTGTAGCGCTGTGTGGCGATCTCGTTGAACGGATCGCGCAGATCCTCGTCGAGCGGACGCAGCAGGGGAGAGCGGCTGATGATGGTTACGTCGGTGCCCAGGGCATCGAAGACGTGCGCAAACTCCATCGCGATAAAGCCGCCGCCAACGATGGTCATCGACTTTGGCAGTTCGTCGAGGCGCATGACGTCCTCGTTGGTGTGATAGGTGACGCCCTTGGCCCACTCGGGGATAAACGGACGCGCACCGGCGGCGAGAATGATCGTGTCTGCGGTAATCGTTTCCTCTACGCCGCCGCGACCCGTCTTTAGGGTCTTCGGCCCGACAAAGGAGGCCTCCATGTCGTAGACGGTGACGTTGTCGCACTCATTGCGGCGGTAGTTTTCGCCGCCCTTAGCGATGAGGTCGATCCGGTTATCAAAAACACGTTCCTTGATGGCATCCCAGTCGGCGCCATGGAACTCAAGATCAACACCGAGTTTGCCGGCCTCGCGTGCGGCAAAGGCGTGCTCGGCGGCCAGGACGTACATCTTCGTCGGGATGCAACCCACGTTCAGGCACGTTCCACCGAATTTGCCCTTTTCGACGATAGCGACCTTCTTGTCATCGAAGTCCGGGGTCAGGATCGAGTTGCCGGAACCGGTGCCCACGATAATGAGGTCGTAGTGGGTGGAATTCGTCGCCACAGCAGACATGCTCGTCTCCTCTATATATATGTATGGATTGGGTTTAGACGTTACTGCGCCCCGGTGAGATCGTCTAGCCACGTAAACGTCGCCTTGAACGCGGACTCGCGGGCATGGCGTTCGGAGAGGAAAACGTCGTGGCGGGCGCCGTCGATAACTCGCACTTGTGAATCTTTCCCAAGTGTCGGTGCCCAACGCTGGATCTGGTCGACATCAAGCACAGTATCGGCCGTGTCGGCGGCGGGGGAGTACTCCTTGCCCAGATACGAGTGCGAGGAGCACAGGGTCAGCGTTGGCACACCGGTATCAACATCGCCCTTGTGGATTTGTTCCTGTCCTTTAAGTACTGCCCGGATCCAGCCGAAGTACTTGCGGTGACCGACCAGCGGTTTCCAGGTCGTGTTGAAGCTCCATTCGCCGTGTTTGCTCTCGTGGATAGAGGTGCCATAGGTGCCCAGCCCGCCGCCCGGCAGTGGGATAGACGGGAAAATGGCTCCAAGCGTGTTTAGTACCGGGCGCAGGAGCTTCACCTGCCAGGTCGGGTACTGCAGGTCCAACCACGGGCTGTTGAGCGCGATTCCTTGAAGCAGTGCATGATCCGCGGGCGATTCTCGTCGTAAATGATCCGCCCACAGCGGAACAATCAACCCGCCAGTGGAGTGCGCGAGCACAACGACCGAGCCATGCTCGCGCGCGATGAGCCGCAGCGCCGTCGTGAGTTCCTCGAAGTAACGACGCATATCCAGCGTGAAGTGGAAGCGCTGGCCCTTCGTGTGCGCGCGGCCACAACGGCGCAGATCCAAGGCGTAAAAGGGGAAATCGTGCTGGGCAAACTCGTCGGCAACATGGTTGTGGAAGAAGTAGTCCGACATGCCGTGGACCCACAGCACCGCGGGCTTGTTGCTTGTCGACGACCTCACGTCCCGGACCAACACCGCCTCCGGTGCATGTCCCGTGTCGGGGTCCTTATCTAATTGCAGACGCGCATGCTCGTAATTTTTACCGAGCACGTCCGGTTTCCAGGTAAGTGTGTCGAGGGATGCTTCTTCTGTTTGATTCATGGGGCTGATGATACTGACCCGAAAGCGGGTGTGGGCCGTGTCATAATTCGGGCCTATGCACGTTCCGGTGCAGATAGACGTAGAATGTCTGTACTCCAAAAATTGTCGAAACACTATAAGGATGACTACGCATGTCTGACAACGGTGGTAATAAGTACGCGGACGAGGTGGACATCCTGCACGTTGGCGCTGGCATTATGAGCGCCACCCTGTGCTCGATGTTGCACGAACTGGAGCCCGAGTGGAGCCAGATGATCTTCGAGCGCCTCGACGGTCCCGCCGAGGAATCCTCGTACGCGTTCAACAACGCTGGTACGGGTCACTCCGCTCTCTGCGAACTGAACTACACCCCGGAAAAGAACGGTCGAATCGACGTCTCTAAGGCGATGGCGATCAACGAGAAGTTCCAGGTCGCTCGCCAGTTTTGGTCCCACCAGGTAGAAAACGGTGTGATCAAGGACCCGCGCGCCTTTATCAACCCGGTGCCGCACGTTTCCTTCGCCCAGGGCGAAGACCAGATTGCATACCTGCGTAAGCGCTACGACAAGCTTTCTGCGAACCACATGTTCCCGGAGATGCAGTTCACCGATGACCGCGAGAAGTTCGCTGAGAAGCTGCCGCTGATGGCGCAAGGCCGCGACTTCGACGCTGAGCCGGTCGCAATTTCCTGGACCGATGCAGGCACTGACATCAACTACGGTTCCCTGACCAAGCAGTTCCTGGAGTCCGCTCAGGAAAGCGGCACCAAGATCCGCTACGGCCACGAAGTGCTCAACCTCAAGCGTGAGGGCAACTTCTGGAAGGTCACCGCAAAGAACGTTCGCACCGGTGACAAGCAGGTCGTTCGTGCACGCTTCGTGTTCATCGGCGCTGGCGGCTACGCCCTGGACCTGCTGCGCAAGGCAGGCGTTCCAGAGGTTCACGGCTATGCAGGCTTCCCGATCTCCGGTTTGTGGCTCAAGACCACCAACCAGGAGCTTGTCCAGCAGCACAAGGCGAAGGTGTACGGCAAGGCCAAGGTTGGTGCTCCGCCGATGTCTGTTCCGCACCTGGATCTGCGCGTCGTCGACGGTGAAGAGTCCCTGCTGTTCGGCCCGTACGGCGGCTGGACTCCGAAGTTCTTGAAGGAAGGCTCCTACCTGGACCTGTTCAAGTCCATCCGTCTGGACAACATCCCGTCCTACCTCGGTGTCGCGGCAACCAATATCGGCCTGGTCAAGTATCTGGTTGAGGAGGTTTTCCGTAACTTCGACGGCAAGATGGACGTGCTGCACGAGTACTACCCGATGGCAGACGGCAAGGACTGGGACGTTGTCGTCGCCGGCCAGCGCGTGCAGGTGATCAAGCCGGCAGCATTCCCGCGTTTCGGCACCTTGGAGTTCGGTACCGCTCTGGTCAACGACCAGAACGGCACCATCGCGGGCATCCTCGGCGCATCCCCGGGCGCATCGATTACCCCGGCTGCGATGCTCGAGCTGTTGGAGCGTTGCTTCGGTGAGCGCATGATCGAGTGGGCTGACAAGCTCCACGAGATGTTCCCGACGTACGGCAAGTCGCTCAAGCACGACAAGAAGGCGTACGAGGAGCAGTGGGCATGGACCCAGAAGACGCTGAAGCTCGAGGATTAATCCGCTCGCTTCACTGAACTGGCTGCCCTACGTCCCGCAGAAGGTGACGTAGGGCAGTTGTCCTTCCGGCCGGGCCATCCATTCGGGCCCGGCCTGCTCGTTGTACGGGTCGGATACTGCCGCGAGCAGTTCGTTGTACGTCGCGTAATCACCGTGCAACTCAGCGGCGTCTATCGCATCCTGCAGCATGTGGTTGCGCGGGACGAAGATCGGTCCTGGATCGCCGTTGATGCCGTGTTCGCGGTTGTAGGTGGTGATGTCGGTGGCGTTGTTGAGGCCTTCGTGGTCGTCGCCGATCCAACGCTGCCACGCCTCGTCCCAGGTTGGCTGGACTGTTTTGATGTAGGCGTCAACATAATCCTGGCCCAGTAAGGGGTAAAGGGCCTCTGCCAGGCGGGCCATGTTCCAGGCGATGATGCTCGGTTGGTTGCCAAAGGCGTAGCGGCCTTGCCTGTCGATAGATGAAAACGACGCTGCGGCATCGAAGCGCTCAGTGAACGCGCATGGCCCGTAGTCGATCGTTTCGCCTGAGAGTGTCACGTTGTCGGTGTTCATCACCCCGTGGACGAAACCGATGCGCATCCAGTGCGCAACCAGGTCGAAGTGGCGGCGGGTGACGGTTTCGAGCAGGCTGGCTGCATTGTCGAAACCGGCAGCGGTGACGATCTGGCGTACAAGGTCCTCGGACTGCGTTGCCGCGTACTGGACGCTGCCGACACGAAGGTGGCTTTTCGCAACGCGGACCACAACCCCACCCGGCACCGCGCCGTTTTGGCGTATGACCTTTTCTCCGGTGGTCAGCACGGCCAGCGAGCGTGTCGTCGGTACGCCGACCGCGTGCATGAACGTGGAGACGAGATGTTCGCGCAGCATTGGGCCGATTGCGCCCACACCGTCAGAGCCGCGCCGCGAGAACACTGTCAGACCAGATCCTTTGAGTTGGATTTCGTGGCCGGCGATGTTGCCGAGCAGCAACGCGCGGCCGTCGCCAAGCAATGGCACGAACTGACCGAACTGATGGCCCGCATATGCCAGCGCGTGCCCGCCCTGGGCGCCGGTGAGCCAGGCGAGGCCGTCGCTGCTACGCAACCAAGCGACATCGAGCCCAAGTTCTACTGCGAGAGGCTCGTTGAGGGCAACCATCTGCGGGTTCTCAAAACTTCTGCCTGGTTCAGGGTGGGCGAGCTCGGGCAGGTTCTCGGCGAATGTGTGGTCGAGCTGGGGTCGTGTCATGGTGCCACCCTAGACTGTGTCGCTATGACGATTGGCCACATCACTCTTGTCGGCGGCGGCCCAGGCGCATGGGACCTGCTCACCATCCGAGGTTTGCGCGCGCTGGAGGCAGCGGACGTGATCCTCGCGGACCACCTTGGGCCGGCCGCGGAGCTTGAGGATTTTCTGGATCTGACCGGCAAAGAAGTCGTGGACGTGGCCAAGTTGCCCTACGCGCGCCAGGTCGCGCAGGAGCGTATCAACGAGATGCTGGTGTCCTATGCGCGTGAGGGCAAGCAGGTCGTGCGGCTCAAAGGCGGCGACCCGTACGTGTTCGGTCGCGGCTTTGAGGAGCTGCAGGCATGCGCGGCTGCCGGTCTTGAGTGCTCGGTAATCCCGGGCGTGACGTCCGCGGTGTCCGTTCCTGCGGCGGCAAACGTGCCCGTGACGCAACGCGGGGTGACGCATGCGTTCACCGTGGTGTCGGGACACTTGCCGCCGGAGCATCCCAAGTCGCTCGTGGATTGGTCCGCGCTTGCACAGGTCGGCGGCACCATCGTGGTGGTGATGGGGGTGCGAAACGTGCGTGCGATCGTCGAGAAGCTGCTGGAGGCATCACTCGCGCGGGACACTCCTGCAGCGGTGATCCAGGAAGGCGAAACCGACGCGCAGCGCGTGTTCTTCGCTACCGCGGCCACCCTGCCGGATGTGATGGAGAACAACGATGTGACCTCACCTGCCGTGTACGTGTTTGGGGAGGTCGCAGGCCTTGCGCACGTTGGATAGTCTGATTTGGGACACGGCCGATGTTGCTCAGGCTGAGACAGTCCTCGTGTGCAACGACCCGACACTCGATCTCACCCGCACCGCACTCGCTGCTGGGGCGAAGGTCGTGTTTTTGGACTCCGACTACTCACGCTGCCAGGAAGCAGCGTCGCTCGGTGCGGAGATTGCGGGCGATATGCGTATCGACGACTACCTTGCCGGCTCTTCAGGCACAGCCGTTGCGATTGGGGAGATGTCGAAGTCCCTGGCGCGGCTGGATTACCTGGCACGGTCGATTGCGGGAGCTGGGTTCGCTTCGGCGCGGGTGGTGTTCGGCGCGAACAATAAACACCTGTCTCGTGGCATGAATGTGGTGCTGGGAGAATCGTTCGACCAGGTGGCGGCCTCCCGTGGGCGCGGGAAGTTTCGCTGTCTTGTGGCGTCTGGGCCGCGCGAGGTGTCCTATGAGCCCGTACGCGGCGATGGACTTGTCGCCATCGGAGGCGTGTTCTCAGGGGCGAAGCCCGACCGTGGTGGGGAACTGCTGCGCTCCTGCCTGCCGGCAGAGCCCGGACGACTGTTGGACCTTGGGTGTGGCAACGGCTCTGTCACGCGTGGCTTGGAGGCAGTGGCCACAGACGCTGACGCAGACGCGGTGCTCTCCGCCCGCGCCATCGGGCTGGAAGCGACCTGGGATGACGCCGGCTCACAGTTCCCGGACGGCTCCTTCGACACCATTGCGCTCAACCCACCGTTCCACGACGGGACCACGGTCGACGCAACCCTCGTCCAGCACCTCCTCGACGCCTCCAAGCGACTGCTCGCGCCAGGCGGCACGCTGTATCTCGTGCACAATTCGCACCTGCGCTACCGGGGTGAGGTGGAACGCAGGTTCGCCACAGTGCAGCAGGTAACGCGCGATAAAAACTTCACTGTCCTGCGAGCTTCCTTCTAAGGTGTGGTACCGTATTGTGGTACCACTTGCAGGAGGTTGTTATGTCTATTAGTGCATCTGAAGCTCGGCGCACGCTCTATCCGCTCATCGAGCGCGTGAACAATGATCGCACTCCCGTTGAAATCGTGTCGCGTAACGGCAATGCAGTCTTGATGGCAGCAGATGACTACGCGGCATGGGTTGAGACTGCCTACCTGTTTAAGTCGCCAGAGAATGCTCGACGCCTGACTCAGGCCTACGAGGAAGCACTCAACGGGGCGGTGGCCGAACACGACATCGACCTGGACGCGTAATGCGGCTTGTGTGGACCACCAACGCGTGGGAGGACTACCTGTACTGGCAGGGCAACGACAAGAAAACGCTGAGACGAGTCAACCAGCTTCTGCGCGACACCTTAAGGGATCCGTTTGAAGGCATAGGGAAACCCGAACCGCTGAAGTACGGAGCTGAAGGGGCGTGGTCGAGGAGGATCACGCAAGAACACCGCTTGGTCTATACGGTCGCTGGGACAGATTTGGTGATTCTCCAAGCCCGGTACCACTACTAACCCAGCAGCTTCGGCAGGGCGTTGGCGGCGGTGTCCTCGATGACCACGTCGGCGATATGCGACAGGTCCGTGCGCATCGGGGTGACCTCAATGATGGGGATTTCGCGCGCGTGCGCCATTAGCGGCAGGCCGGCGGCGGGGTAGACCACGCCAGAAGTGCCGACGATGATCAACGCGTCAGCGGTGCGCATGCGACGCTCCGCCTCCTTCCACTCAGCTTGGGGCAACATCTCGCCGAACCACACCACGCCGGGACGCACCGGCCCGCCACATAACGGGCACTGGGGCGGAGTGATCGTCGGGACAGGCTCCTCGGGCAGTGGGATTGGGTCGGTGTAGGGCTCGTCGCAAAGCGAACAGCGAAACGCGAAGAGCGAGCCGTGCAGGTGGACGACATTGTCGCTGCCAGCACGCTCGTGAAGGTTGTCGATGTTTTGCGTGGTTACCGTCGTCTTCGGCGATTGCGCGATGGCGAGATGTCCTGCATTTGGCTCGGCGCGCTGGGCGAGTTGGGCGCGCCAGAGGTACCAGGCGAGCATTGTGTCCGGGTCGGTGTGCCAGGCGTCGATAGACGCCATGGCCTGCGGGTCCACGTTCTCCCACAACCCGGTTTGTGCGTCGCGATAGGTCACAAGGCCACTGTCGGCGCTCATGCCGGCGCCGGTGAAGACCTCGATACGGCTGGCGTCGGCGAGTAGTGCGCGGGCGTTGTCGATTGTGGTCATGGTTTAAACGCTACCGGGAGAAGCAAAGGAGCGTGTTCTTTGTCACAAACCGTGTGCGCGCTTTAGACTCTTCGGGATCGACAGACATCTAACAGAGAGGTGGCCGCCGATGGCGATTGAATTCAACATGATCCAAACCATCGGCTTCGCCGTGCTCCTGCTCGTCGTTGGACGCTGGCTGCGCAACAACGTGGCGTTCTTTGAGCGCTTCGCCATCCCAGCGCCGGTGATCGGCGGGTTCCTTTTCGCCCTGTTCAACCTGGTGTTCAAACTCACCGGTTGGGTGGACATCACCTTCGACACCACCCTGCAGGGCTTCTTCATGACGATGTTCTTCACCACCGTCGGCTTCGGCGCCAGTGTCGCGCTTCTTGGCAAAGCCGGCAAAATGGTCACCCGCTTCCTTCTCGTCGCCTCTGTGCTGGTGGTGCTACAGAACCTTCTTGCGGTGCTGCTCGCGCCGATTGTGGACATCCCGTCCGCGCTCGCGCTGATGACCGGATCCGTTTCCATGACCGGCGGCCACGGTGTTTCCGGTGGTATGGCCCCGCTCGTGGAGGCGCAGGGTGTGGAGCGCGCAGAAACCGTCGCCTACACCGCAGCAACGTTCGGCCTGCTGATGGGCTCGCTCATAGGCGGGCCTGTCGGCGACCGTCTGATCAAACGCAACCGCCTCCAATCCAGCGGCACCCGCAATGTCGACGTGGACGATAGTTTGCTCACTGCGTATCGACGAGACCTGCGCAGCGACCAGGTCATGCAAGCCTTCATCGTCATCCTCATCGCGATGTTTATCGGCACCTACATCACCGACGGCATCAACTGGATCATCAGCCAGTTCACCGACAAAGCCGCCTTCCCGAACTACCTGGGTGCCATGCTCGTTGGCATTCTGTTCCGCTACATCTCAGACACGCGCAACCAGCGCCAGTACCACGAGTTTGTGCCCACACAAGAGGTGGAGATCATCGGCAGTGTTGCGCTCGCACTTTTCCTCGCGCAAGCACTGATGACGATCAAACTGTGGGAACTGGCAGACCTTGCCATCCCGCTTGTCATTCTGCTCATCGCCCAGACCGTGCTGATGCTCCTCTTCGCCCGCTTTGTCACATTCCGAGCGATGGGCAGCGACTACGACGCCGCCGTCCTGTCCGCCGGCCACTGCGGTTTTGGCATGGGCGCAACCCCCAACGGTGTGGCCAACATGGAGTCGGTGGTGCAGAAGTACTCGCCGTCGCGCCTAGCGTTTTTCGTTTTACCAATCGTCGGCGGGATGTTCATCGACTTCGTCAACATCCTCGTGGTGACGGTGTTCCTCAACGTGCTGTAGCCGTTAGATAAACACAAACAGGAGACAGACCACCAGGACTGCGACGACGCTTGTCATTACACGCCACAGGTAACGCTTGCCCGGCGCGTGTGCCGTGTTGACCGAGATCTTGCCCGGGGCCTGCGGCAGCACCGCGGCGAGCATTGGGTCGTTCGGCTCCTTGTAGGTGCCCATGCCACCCTGCATCCGCAGCAGGTGGTTGCGTTGTTGCTCCGCTTCGTCGGGTTCGATGCCGTCCTTGGCCGTGGTCATGCGGATTGCTACGACGACGATGTAGACGGTGAATGCGATCCACAGTGCGATCTCCAGCCAGAATGGCAGCGAGATGTCCGGCAGCATCATCGAGACGTTGGTCAGCGCGAACAAGACCGCCATAGCGAGGAGGGTCTTCGACATGAAGTCGGCTGTTGCATCGCACAGCTTCTCGACGCGCGCCGCCGCCGTCTCCGAATACGGCAACGCCTTGTCCTCCGGTACGTTCACGGTCTGGCGTGCGAGGGTTTTCGGCGGCAGGCACGCGAGCATCGATATGGAGATGACGATGCCGATTGTGATCAAGAACGTCGCGTGAAGCAGGGTTTTCGGTTCGAATCCGTCCGCGTCGCCGTTGACGTTGAAATGGACCGGCACCGGGTCGGGGATCGCATCCCAGCGCAGGAGGATGTACGCGAACGCGGCTGCGTAGGCCAGGGCAGCGAGGGCATAGCGACGGTAATGGGCAGGCATGTAGGCGAGCTTAGACACAACCCAAACGACGATATCGGGATTTGGCGCACAGGGCGGATAGCGACCTGCGGGTTTGCAAACGCGGCACCTTCAAAACCCGATATCGGAATTTAGGCTGTGGATAACAGTCGCGAAGTTATCCACAAAAACGGGCGGGGTCTTCCGCCGACACGGGATCTCTGCAATCGTTGTGGCATGGATATGGGGAGGCAACGGGAGATCCTGAGCAAGGTGATCGACCGCAGGGATACACAATCAGGCAGGGCAGTGGCGTTGTCGACAAGGCATGCGATGCTACAGGCCGACTTTCGGACGTTGGCGTTTTACGAAAAGCGCTGGGTGCAGGCGGTCGCAGCAGGTCAAGCGGCGCGGAAGGCGGCGCTCGCCGGCAGGTCTGCAGCACGCGTGCTGGGGATGTGGCTGGTAACTACCGACCCCAACGAACCTGTAGAGCTTGTGCTGCCCAGTGGCAAGGCGCCGTCGAGGAAACAATGGCCAGCAAACACCGTCTACCACGAAGCGCGTAACCGCGTGGCCGTGATCAAGCACTTTGACACATTGCGCGTTACCGACGAGCTGACCACCGCGTTCGAGATCGCTCTGCGCCACGGGTTCAGGGAGGGGCTGGTGGCGATGGACTGGGTGCTCAAACACCACACCGATCGTGCGACCGTGGAGGCGGAGGTTGACAAGCTCGGCCGGGTCAAGGGGATCGGGGTGTTGCGGAAAGTGCTGCGGTACGCGGTGGGTAACTCGCGGTCGCCGTTCGAGTCGTACGCACGCGCGGTGTTGATTGAGCGGGTGGCCGACGGTTGGATCGTCAACGGCATGTTCGCTGGCTACGAGGTAGATCTTCGCCTCGGGGCGCTGATCCTGGAGATCGACGGGGACTACAAATACGACGGAGTGACCTTCAAGAAAACCGACGAGACGCTGCGACAAGAGCGCAAGCGGGAGAAACATCTGCTCAAACGTGGTGTGTATCTGCTCAGGGCGTCGCCGCATGATCTGTTGTTTAAGGAAGACGAGTTTGTCGACGACGCCCGCGCCCTGCTCGCCCTCGCCCAGGCGCGAGAAGCAGACAACGGGGCAGCACACACCCAGGCGGCGTGACACCTACACGCGCATGGTCAGCAGCGTGCCGTCGACAGACACGTCGAAGCCCGCAGCCACGGACAGGTCCACGACCTCCGAAGCAGACGACGCGTCGTGTGGCGCCAGTACCCGGGCCAGCTCGCCCTTGTACTTCTTGTTGAAGTGGCTGACCACCTTGCCGGTGTCGGCCTGTTCCACGCGGATGGTCAGCGCGCCGGGCACAGGGCCGAGGTTCTGGTAGGCGCCGGAGCGCATGTCGATGACAAAGCCGCAGTCTGCAAGTGCATCCGTCACGGCGGAGCCCCACCAGGCGCGCAACGTTTTGCCGTCCAGTTTCATTCCGGCGGACAGGCGGTAGCGGGGGATGAGGTCGCCTGCCCGAACCACGCCGAACAGCGCGGAGCCAACGGCAAGGCGCGATAGCGCATCGGCGGACAACGTGGAGGCATCGAGCGAGTCGTACAGCACACCCGTGTAGCGCTTGATGGCATGCATCACCGGATTATCACGCAACGTGAGGTTCTCCTCCGCCTCTGCCTGCTTGGAGGCGGGGGCGTCGACGAGGGCGTGGGTGAGTTCGTCGAGAAGCGAATTGCGAATGGGATCCAACGACGGAAACGACAACGCCATCGCCGCGTCGGTGCCGCCGGGCGCTTTGGTTTCGGAAGGAGGGAGGACGATCAGCATGACGAACAAGCTACCGGGTAAACTGCCCCGCATGATTACTCGCCTGTCCACGCTGTTCCTGCGCACTCTGCGCGAAGACCCGGCCGACGCTGAAGTGCCGAGCCACAAACTCCTTGTCCGTGCTGGTTACGTCCGCCGTGCCGCGCCGGGCGTGTACTCCTGGCTGCCGCTTGGTCTGCGTGCGCTGCGCAAGATCGAGGGTGTGGTGCGCGAGGAGATGGACGCAATGGGTGGCCAGGAACTGCTGTTCCCGGCACTGCTGCCGCGCGAGCCCTACGAGGCGACGAACCGCTGGACCGAATACGGCGATGACCTGTTCCGCCTGAAGGACCGCAAGGGTGCGGACATGCTGCTCGGCCCGACGCACGAGGAGATGTTCACTACGGCGGTGAAGGACCTGTACTCGTCGTACAAGGATTTCCCGGTCACGCTGTACCAGATTCAGACGAAGTACCGCGACGAGGCACGTCCGCGCGCGGGCATCCTTCGCGGGCGTGAGTTTGTGATGAAGGATTCCTACTCCTTCGACATGTCGGACGAGGGCCTGGATGAGTCGTATGCAAACCACCGTGCGACCTACCAGCGCATCTTCGACCGTGTGGGACTGAAGTACGAGATCTGCCAGGCCACCTCCGGTGCCATGGGTGGCTCCGCATCCGAGGAGTTCCTCGCGTACTCCGACAACGGCGAGGACACTTTTGTCGTTTCCACCGCGGGCGATTATGCAGCCAACGTCGAGGCCGTGACCACGGTCGCTCCGGAAGCCCGTGCGGTCGAAGGGCTGCCTGAGGCTGTCGAGCACGACACCCCGAAGTCCGAGACCATCGCGGCACTCGTGGAGTGGGCGCAGAGCGCAGGAGTGCTTATCGACGACCGCCCTGCCGAAGCCTCCGACACCCTCAAGTGCATGATGATCAAGGTCAACGATCCGCGCGCCGTGGATGAGGACGGCAAGCCGGTCGGCCCACAGTTGGTCGGCGTGCTCATCCCGGGTGACCGCGAACTGGACGAGAAGCGCCTGGAATCATCGCTCGAGCCGGCGACCTTCGAGTTGGCAAGCGACGAAGACTTTGCCAAGAATGATTTCCTGGTCAAGGGCTACGTTGGCCCGCGTGCGCTCCAGGCCAACGGTGTGCGTGTCCTCGCGGACCCGCGTGTGGTTGACGGCTCCGCGTGGATCACCGGTGCGGACGCTCCGCAGAAGCACGTCGTCGGACTGGTCGCTGGTCGCGACTTCACCGTCGACGGCTACATCGAGGCCGCCGAGATCAAGGAAGGCGACCCGTCGCCGTCCGGCAACGGCACCGTGAAACTCGCCCGCGGCATCGAGCTTGGCCACATCTTCCAGCTGGGCCGCAAGTACACCGAAGCCATGGACGTGCAGATCCTGGACGAAAACGGCAAGCGTGCCGTGCCGACCATGGGTTCCTACGGCATCGGTATCTCTCGCATGCTCGCTGTGGTGGCGGAGCAGCGCCACGACGACAAGGGCCTGGTCTGGCCGGTGGAGATCGCCCCGTACCAGGTGCATGTGGCTGTGGCGAACAAGGACGCTGCTGCGCTCGAGGCAGGCGACCGCATCGCGGCTGAACTCTCCGACGCCGGGCTCGAGGTGCTTTTCGACGACCGCCCGAAGGTCTCCCCAGGCGTCAAGTTCAAGGATGCGGAACTGCTCGGTATGCCGTTCATCGTGATCCTCGGTCGCGCGTTCGCTGACGGCAACGTCGAACTGCGCATCCGCGGGGGCGAGACCCTTGAGGTCCCGGCCGACGACATCGTGGCGAAGGTCCAGGAACTGGTCGCAGAGCGCCGCGACTAGGCGATAAATCTGGGTGTGAAGGCTAGGCCCGCTGGGCGTGGGCGGCGAGTTGGATTGCCGCCTTGCGCCACTGCTTGGTCTCTGCGTGAGCGGCGGCGTAGCGCCACTGTTTGACAAGGTCACCGTGCATCGTTTCGACGAGCGCGGTGGCCTCTTGCGTTGTCTGGGGGTCGTTGTAGCCGTCCGCGAAGGTGTATCCGGCGGCGGGAACTAACGATTGGCCGTCTGTGTCGCCGAGCAGTTCCGTAAGCGCCTCGGTGCGTTCGTGGGACGCCTCGCGCAGCTCGCTAATGCGGGTGCGCAAAGCCTCGTCGGCATGGGCGAGCGCGAGGCCGAGGCCGTAATACATCGCGTTTTCGCGGGCGAGGAGGTCGGCGGCGGATTGGGTCGCGGCGTCGTCGTCAAGCGGGCCCTCGAGAGTGATCTCGACTGGAGTGAGCGCAAGCGCATCGATGGCTTGGGCTACTACGAGGTCAACCGAATCGTCAGGCACCTTGTCGGCGGCGGTGACGGTGTGCTCCAAAAGGGCTGCGCCGTCCGCGGCTGCCGGAAGGTCGGTGTCGCCATACCCGACGTTGCAGGACTGCGGGGTCTGTCCAGTTTCGTCCGTGCCGCACAGGCGCAGTGCTTCGTCTTGAAGCTGCTCGCTCTGGAACTTGCGCAGTTCCGCCCACTCGGGGTGCTCCCCGAACACCCAATCAGCGGAGGCTTGCTTGGCCAGCGACATGATCTCGCCGTTGGCGCGAGGGCCGACAACATCCATCACTGTGCAACTGGTCAGGAGCAGTACAGCTGGCAAAACACGCAGTTTCTTCACCCGCTGCACGTTACACGCTAGGTTTGACGCATGGCATTTCCCACAAATAACGAACTTGAACAATTGGTCGCCCCTGTCGTGAAGGCGTACGCGATGGACATTGAGAACATTCGCACCGTCAAGGCGGGGAAGAAATCGCAGGTCGTTATTGCGCTCGACTCGGATATGCACCCGACGCTGGATGAGTTGGAGGAAGTGTCCAATGAGCTATCAACGCTTTTCGACGACCTCGAGCAGCGCGGGGAAGTCAACTTCGGCGCCGGATACACGCTTGAACTGACCACCCCTGGTGTGGATATGCCGCTGACGCAGCCGCGACACTTCCGTCGCAACCAGGGCCGTCTGATTAAGGCGGGTGAGCAGAAGTGGCGCATCGCCGTACTGGATGAGGCGCAGGAGCATGTTGCGCTGGTGCGTTCGTCGAAAAAGGGCGATGAGGTGCGAATTGCACCGGTTTCAGAAATTGCTGGTGCAGTGGTAGAAATTGAGTTCAACGCGCCGCCAGCAGCAGAAGTTGAGCTGGCGGATCAGACGTTTGCAGAGCTCGAAGCCGCAGCGGCGGCACAGGAAGGAAACAAGTGAATATCGACTTGAACGCGCTGAAAACCATCGAAGAGCAGCAGGGCATTTCGATGGAGGATCTGCTGACCACCATCGCAAACGCGTTGCTGTTTTCATACCGCGAGTTCAAGGAGGAAAGCGGTACGGAGCGTTCCAAGGCGCGTGTGGACATTGACACCGAAACGGGCGACGTTGCCGTTATCGTCAGCGAGCTCGACGCCGAAGGCGAAGTCATCTCTGAATACGACGACACGCCGGTGAACTTCTCCCGAATTGGTTCCGTCGCCGTGCGTGACGCGATCAAGGGCCGTCTGCGCCAAGCGGAGGCTGGCCGCGTTTACGGCGAGTACGCCGAACTCGAGGGCCAGATTGTCTCTGGGCTGGTCCAGCGCGATGCCCACGCAGAGGCGCGCGGCATCAGCATCGTCCAGCTCGGTACGGAGGCAGACCCGCAGGACGGCATCCTGCTGCCGGCAGAGAAGATCCCGGGCGAAGTGTTGCGCCACGGCGATCGCATCAAGGCTTACGTGGTGGGTGTGAACAAGGGCGACAAGCGCGTGCAGGTCAACCTGTCGCGCACGCACCCCGAGTTGGTTCGAGGCCTGTTCGCACTCGAGGTGCCGGAGGTAGCCGACGGTTCGGTAGAGATTGTCAGCATCGCGCGCGAGGCAGGCCACCGCTCCAAGGTTGCGGTGCGTGCAACCGTCAAGGGTGTCAACGCCAAGGGCGCGTGCATCGGGCCTCGAGGAGCGCGCGTGACCAACATCATGCAGCAGCTCGGCGGCGAGAAGATCGACATCATCGATTGGGATGCGGACCCGGCGAAGTACGTCGGTAACTCCCTGGCCCCCTCGAAAGTGGTGGATGTCACGGTGCTCGATGCGGATATGCAAGCGGCTCGCGTGACGGTGCCGGACTATCAGCTCTCCTTGGCCATCGGCAAGGAAGGCCAAAACGCCCGCCTGGCCGCCCGCCTGACCGGCTGGAAGATCGACATCCGCTCCGACGCTGATATCGCCGACGACGAATAAGGTCTTTGCCAACGTTTATGAAACCCGCAGGAAGTACAGATTCTGCGGGTTTTCGCGTACAGTGTTTAACGGCTTTGCGTCCGCACGTTGGGTGCGGCGGCCCACCACGCACACGAGTGCGCCGGTGTGAGACATAACGGCACAGTGTTAGACGGCAGATAGGTTGCGGGAAGGATGTGAATGAGCGGAATGCGTAAGCACCCCATCCGCACACGTACCTGTATTGCCACCCGAAAAACTCACCCCGACGTCGAACTGTTGCGCGTGGTCGCCGATCCGGACGTGCCGGGGAAGATCCTCGCCGACCCGGACCGGAAACTGCCTGGTCGGGGAGCATGGATTACCCCGTCGTTGGACGCAGTCGAGCTGGCGGAACAACGCCGAGCCTTTGGGCGAGCGCTCCGTCTGTCTGCGAAAGTAGACCTAGGTCATGTACGTACGTACCTCGCCTCGTCGCAAAGCAGAAGCGCCGAGGCGGTCGACCCAGAGAATTAAGGAAAGACCGAACACTGATGAGTACGCAACCATGAAGCAGCATCAGCGATGAAAGTCACTGACCACGTCTAGGGGCCGGTAGCCGAAGGGCACTGGGCTCCTAGCATGAACAACAAGGAGACATGTGTCCGGAAAGCTACGCGTACACGAGTTGGCTAAGCAGCTCGGCGTAACAAGTAAGGAATTACTCGCAACCCTGAAAGAACAGGGTGAGTTTGTGAAGACGGCGTCGTCGACCATTGAGCCGCCTGTCATCAAGAAGATGAAGGCGCACTACGCCAAGCTCAATGGCGGTGGCGCAGACGACAACGAAAAGAAGGAAGCACCGACTCCGGCGAAACCGCCGCTGAAGAAGCCTGGCCAGAACCGTGCCAAGCCTGCAGCGCCGAAGCCCGCCGGTTCCGCACCAAAGCCGGGCGAGGCTGCGAAGCCGAAGCCGGCTCCGGCTGCTCCGAAGGCACCGGCTGCGAAGGCTGCGGGTGAGCCGGCCCAGAAGCCAGGCGCCCCGAAGCCGGGCGCACCGAAGCCTGCAGCGCCGAAGCCTGCGGGTTCCGCCCCGAAGCCAGGCGCACCTAAACCCGCAGCTCCAAAGCCCGCAGCTCCAAAGCCCGCAGCTCCAAAGCCTGCAGCGCCGAAGCCGGCTGCTGCGAAGAAGGACGGCCCGACTCCGGGCGGTATGCCTCGCCCGATGCCGAAGCCTGGTGGACGCCCGCGCGTTGCTAACAACCCGTTCTCGTCCAATACCGGCGGTGGGCAGCGCCCGCCGCGTCCGGGTGGACGTCCGGGGCAGGGTCGCGGTGGCCAGGGCGGCCCACGCCCGGGTGGTGCCCGTCAGGGTGGCGGCAACCGTCCGTCCCCGGCGGATATGCCGGCAGGTCCGTCGCCGACACAAATGCCTGCGAAGGCTGCACCGGCTGGTGGCCGCGGCGGTGGCCGTGGTCGTGGCCGTGGTGGCCAGAACGGGCCACAGCGTGGCGGTTTCGGCGGACCGGGTGGCGGTTTCCGCGGTCGCGGCGGACGTCGCGGCGGTACCGCAGGTGCATTCGGCCGTCCGGGTGGTGCACCCGGCAAGCGCCGCAAGTCCAAGGGCCAGAAGAGGGCTGAGTACGAGGAGATGCACAAGCCGAACGTCATCGGTGGCGTTCGTCTCCCCGACGGCGGTGGCAAGACCGTTCGCCTGCGCCAAGGCGCGACCCTGTCTGACCTCGCTGAGAAGATCAACACCGATGCATCGTCGCTGGTGCAGGCGCTGTTCAACCTCGGTGAGATGGTGACGGCAACGCAGTCCGTGTCTGAGGACACCCTGCAGCTGCTCGGCGCTGAGATCAACTACGAGGTCCAGATTGTCTCGCCGGAGGACGAGGACCGTGAACTGCTCGAATCCTTCGACCTGCAGTTCGGTGAGGACGAAGGCGGCGAAGAGGAGCTCGAGCAGCGTCCTCCAGTGGTCTCCGTCATGGGTCACGTCGACCACGGTAAGACCCGCCTGTTGGACTCCATCCGCAAGGCAAACGTGGGTCGTGGCGAGGCCGGCGGTATTACCCAGGGCATTGGTGCATACCAGACCGAGGTCACCCTCGACGGCCACCCGCGTAAGATCACGTTCCTGGATACCCCGGGCCACGAGGCGTTTACCGCCATGCGTGCCCGTGGTGCGAAGTCGACCGACTTGGCCATCCTCGTGGTGGCAGCGGACGACGGCGTCATGCCGCAGACCGTTGAGGCGATTAACCACGCCAAGGCTGCGGAACTGCCGATCGTGGTTGCAGTGAACAAGGTGGATAAGCCGGAGGCTTCCCCGGAGAAGATCCGTGGTCAGCTCACCGAGTACGGCCTCGTGCCGGAAGAGTACGGCGGCGACACCATGTTCATTGACATCTCCGCGAAGCAGGGCACCGGTATCGACAACCTGCTGGAGGCTGTGCTCCTGACCGCAGATGCGGCGCTTGAGCTCACGGCGAACCCAGACATGGACGCACAAGGTATTGCCATCGAGTCCCACCTGGACCGTGGCCGTGGCCCGGTGTCCACCGTCATCGTGCAGCGCGGCACCCTGCGTGTCGGTGACTCGATTGTCGTCGGCGGCAACTTCGGTCGCGTGCGTCGCATGGTCGACGAGTGGGGCGAGGACGTGGAAGAGGCAGGCCCGTCCCGTCCGGTTCAGGTCCAGGGCCTCAACGGTGTTCCTGGCCCGGGCGACAACTTGCTCGTGGTTGAGGATGACCGTGTGGCTCGCCAGATTGCTGCGCAGCGTGACGCTCGTCAGCGTGCGGCGATGCAGGCACGTCGTAAGAAGCGTGTCTCTTTGGAGAACCTGGATCAGGCTCTCAAGGAGCGCAGCCAGCTCAACCTCATCCTCAAGGGCGACAACGCCGGTTCGGTGGAAGCCCTCGAGGAGGCGCTGCTCAAGATCGAGGTCGACGACGAGGTGCAGGTCAACATCATCGACCGTGGCGTCGGTGCTGTGACCCAGACCAACGTCACCCTCGCGGCGGCATCCGACGCCATCATCATTGGCTTCAACGTCCGCGCGGACGGCAAGGCCACGGAAGAGGCGAATGCCGAAGGCGTGGAGATCCGCTACTACTCGGTCATCTACCAGGCGATCGAGGATGTGGAGCAGGCGCTCAAGGGCATGCTCAAGCCGATCTACGAAGAGCGCGACCTGGGCGAAGCCGAGATCCGTCAGATCTTCAAGGCTTCCGCAGTCGGCCTCATCGCAGGTTGCATGGTTACCGAGGGCAAGGTCAAGCGCGGTGCGAAGCTGCGCCTGGTCCGCGACGGCAACGTCATTACTCCGGATGCGTCGATCGATTCGCTGCGCCGCGAGAAGGACGACGTCAACGAGGTAGCCAAGGGCTACGAGTGCGGCATGGTGCTGTCCTACCCGGATATCCAGGTGGGCGACATCATTCAGACCTACGAGATGGTCGAGGTCCCGCGCGACTAGTCGTCGCAAAGCAATTGCTTATCGACGAAACCCCCGCCCCGCACGCACGTGCTCGGCGGGGGTTACACTATGCAGAAGTTTTGAGGAGGAGTGACATGGCTGATAACACCCGCGCCCAGCGGTTGGCGAAGCAGATTCAGACGATTGTTGCTTCCGCGATTGAGCGGGAGATTAAGGACCGCCGGCTGGAGTTGGTCACTGTGACCGACACCCGAGTCACCGGGGACCTTCATGACGCCACCATTTACTACACAGTGCGTGGCCAAGAGATCGACGACGAACCTGACTACGAGCAGGCCGCCGAGGCGCTCAACCGTGCTCGCGGGCAGATCCGCAAGATCGTGGGAGATCAGCTTTCGGTTCGGTTCACGCCGACCATCTCGTTTGAGCGCGATACCGTGCCGGAAGCTTCCGCGCACATGGAGGAGTTGCTCAACCGTGCCCGTGCGCGTGATGAGGAGCTAGCAAAGCTGCGCGCAAATGCGAAGCCGGCTGGCGATGCTGACCCGTACAAGCGCTCCGGTGAAGGGGAGTAGTGCCCTGAACAGCCAGCTGTTTGCGGAGCATGCTCCGCTATTTGCCGAGGTTGCCGAGCGTATCCGCGCCGCGGACCGCGTCAACGTGGTCGCACACATCAACCCCGATGCGGATGCGATCGGGTCGGCGTGTGCGCTCGCAAAGGGGCTCACGGCGCTTGGTATCGACAACGACGTTTACATTGGCCAGCCGTTGCCGCACCCGGCGAATATGCGCACTATCCCGGGAGTCGATGAGATCATCTACGGCGAAACTTTGCCGGAGGATGGCCTTGTTGTCACCGTGGATTGTGCCTCCGCAGATCGCACAGGAGCATTCCTGATTGATGTTACGGATAACCCGTCGCGCGTTGTTGTCATCGATCACCACAACACCAACCCCGGTTTCGGCGACATGAATTTGATCGTCGAGTCCGAATCGACCACAACGATGATCCGCGAGTTGCTTGATCATCTTGGGGTGGAGCTTGACGAGGACATCGCGTACTGCCTGTACGCGGGCTTGGTCACCGACACCGGCAGCTTCCGGTGGGGCACACCGAGGATGCACCGTTTGGCCGCGGAGCTGATGGGCTACGGCCTGAATACTCGCCAGATTGCGCTGGACCTGATGGACACGATGAGTGCGACTGACCTCCAGCTCATGGGCGCGGTGTTGGCGGAAACCCAGATCATTCCGGTCAAGGGGCTCTCCGTTGCAGTGCTCACCATTCCCACGGGGTTGTTAGCGCGCATGAGCCAGCCAACGGTCGAGGCGATCATCGACTACGCCCGTGCCCTTGAAGGCACCGACGTCGGCGTGGTGTTGAAGCAGTACAGCAGCAAGCATTGGGCGATGTCGCTGCGTTCTACGGTGCTGAACGTTTCAACCGTCGCGCGCTCTCTTGGCGGTGGCGGACACAAGGCAGCAGCGGGGTACTCGGCCACCGGTTCGCGCTCTGAGGTCGTCCGCGACCTGCTCGACGCGTTGCCAGAACCCGCCGACCGATGAGGGGCGCGGACGCTGCCCGCACACCAACCGCGCGGGATATCTTGATGCTCGCGCTGCCCGCGCTCGGCGTGCTGGCAGCCAACCCGCTGTACCTGTTGCTGGATACCGCTGTCGTTGGCAGGCTCGGCACCGCGCAGCTGGCTGCACTCGCTGCAGGCGCTGCCATCCAGTCGACCGTGACAACCCAATTAACGTTTTTGTCCTATGGCACGACGGCGCGAAGCTCGCGGTTTTATGGTGCCGGAAAACGCGATCAGGCAGTCGAGGAAGGTGTACAAGCTACCTGGGTAGCGCTCGGGGTCGGCGCGATCTTGGCGCTGATTGTGTGGGTGTTCGCCCAACCGTTGGCGATGGCGCTTGCAGGTGACGTTGACACGAGTGTGCGCGCTGCGTCCTGGATGCGTGTGTCCGCATTCGCCATCCCGATGACGCTGATCATCATGGCCGGAAATGGCTGGATGCGCGGCGTGCAAAATACGCGATTGCCGTTCTACTTAACGCTGTGTGGCCTCATTCCCGGCGCGATCTCGTTGCCGTTATTGGTGAACCAGTACGGGCTTGTGGGCTCCGCGATATCCAACGTGATTGGCATGGGGATCACATCAACGTTGTTCGTGGTGTTTCTTATCAGGGAGCACCGGACGTCGGGCCGGGGCTGGGCGCCGCAGTGGTCGGTGATTTCCAAGCAGCTCGTGTTAGGCCGCGACCTGATTTTGCGGTCGTTATCGTTTCAAGTCTCGTTGCTGACCGCTGCTGCAGTTGCTGGTCGCTTCGGCGTGGTTGCGCTTGCTGCTCACCAGTTGATGCTGCAGCTGTGGAACTTCCTCACACTCGTGCTTGATTCGCTGGCTATTGCGGCGCAGACCCTGACCGGCTCGGCTTTGGGGCGGGCAGGGGCGCAGGACGCACGCGCCGTTGGTGAGCACGCACTGAAGTACTCGATGGTCTTCGCGGTCGTGCTGGCCGTGGTGTTCGCGTTGTTCCGTGAGCCGATTCTGGGTTTGTTTACGCAGGATCAGGCGGTCGTCGATACGCTGCAGCTGCCGTGGCTGTTGTTTATCGCCATGATCATCGCCGGGGGAGCGGTGTTTGCGCTCGACGGTGTGCTGCTTGGTGCGGCGGATGCGGCGTACCTGCGCAACCTGACACTGTTTTCGCTGCTCGGGGTTGCGCTGCCGATCATCATCGCTTCCGGTTTCTTTGGCTGGGGCCTGACCGGTATTTGGGTCGGACAACTCGGCCAAGTCCTTGTGCGCCTCGTAGGTGTAGTGCACAGGTTCCGTTCCATGCGATGGGCAGTGACAAGCGGTGATGGTAGGAATGACGCATGACCACGACACTCTGGGCAGTCAGCGACCTGCACGCCGCAGTGAAGCTCAACGGCCCAAAAATCGACGACATCCAGCCTACTGACCCGTCTGACTGGCTCATCGTCGCTGGCGACGTGGCCGAACGGTTCGAACTCATCGTTGAAGTGATGACAGAACTGGCCAGTCGGTTCGACACCGTCATCTGGGTGCCCGGCAACCACGAGCTATTTTGCCGTTCTGCGGACAGGTACCGCGGCCGAGAAAAGTACGCCATGCTGGTTCAAGCGATGCGCGCTATCGGTGTGATTACCCCGGAAGATCGCTATCCGGTGTTCGGCGGAGTGACCATCGCGCCGCTATTTACGCTGTACGACTATTCGTTCCGCAGCAGGGAAATGACTGTCGACGAAGCCCTGCAGGCCGCCCACGACAACAACGTGGTGATGACAGACGAGTTTGCCATCGCACCATTTGTGGATATCCGTGGCTGGTGCTGGGACCGTTTGGCCTACACCACCAAACGCTTATCCCGCATTAGCGGGCCGACGATTCTGGTCAACCACTGGCCGCTGGTGCAGGAGCCGGTGCAGCGCATGATGTGGTCTGAAATCGCCCTGTGGTGCGGGACCCGGCACACCAGGACATGGCCCAAGCGCTACAACGCGCAGGCAGTGGTGTACGGTCACCTGCACATGCCGGGGGTGACCAAGGTCGATGGCGTCGACCACATTGAGGTTTCCCTGGGCTATCCGCGCGAGTGGCGCCACCACCCGTCCACGCGGCAATTCCCGTACCCGGTCATGGAGGTTGAATAGTGATGCAAGATATTTCGCTGTTTCCTCCAGAAGCACGCTGCGTCTTTTTACTTACCGACGACGCCGGCGACCTCACCCGCTACGACGACCTGCACCCGGCGGAGCGCCAAGAGGTCAAAACCGCAGTCGATTTGCGCAAGGGAGAGTTCGGCGATGCCCGCTGGTGCGCACACCAGGCACTGCGCGAACTGGGCGTGGAATCTGCAGGCGCAATCCTGCGCGGGGAACGCGGTATGCCGTTGTGGCCAGAGGGGTTTACCGGCTCGCTGACCCATACCGATGGCCTGCGCGCCGCTGTCGCAGCACCAACCCGGTACGTACTGTCGATGGGGCTCGATGCGGAGCCGGCAGAATCGCTGCCAGACGGGGTGCTGGAGTCGATCGCCAGTGATACTGAGATTGCGATGGTCAACGGTATGCGTCAGCAGGGGCAGCAATGGGCCGACCGGCTGCTGTTTTGCGCCAAGGAAGCGACCTACAAGTGCTGGTTTCCGATGACACGGCGTTGGCTAGATTTCGACGAAGCCGAAATTGAGTTGCGCGCCGACGGCACGTTTGTCTCGCAGCTCCTCGCCCGTCCCGCGCCGGTGCCGGTGTTTGAGGGCCGCTGGGTGGTCCGTGGTGGCTACGTGGTGGCTTCCACGTACGTGCGCTAAGCGCTAAAGCGTGGATGGCCGCGCCACAAACACCGTGGCTAGGCGCTTGCCCTGCTCTTTCACTAGGGCGACTGCTTTGCCGTCTGGTCCGACGGCGGCGTGCACGCCCTTCAAACCGCGCGGCTCGAGCCACTTGCCCATGGAGAGCGCCGCGTATTCATCAGTATTGACATCAAGCACCGGCCACGAGCGGGTCAGTGTCTCATCCATGGTCAGCGACAACACAGCATTGTCTTCCAACCCTTCGAGGGTGTGCGCGTCGTCGATGGAGAATGGGCCGACGGAGGTTCGTCGCAAAGCAATCAAATGCCCGCCAACCCCCAGTGCTGCGCCGAGGTCGCGGCCCAGCGAGCGGATATAGGTGCCGGAGGAACAATGCACGCGGGCGTCGATGTCGACGACGCCATCGTGGTGGCGGATCTCGCTGACATCGAAAGCGTGGACGGTCACGGGGCGGGGAGGAATGGTGACCTCCTCACCGGCGCGCACCAGTTCGTGGGCGCGGCGCCCATCGATCTTGATCGCGGACACCTTCGACGGAACCTGCATGATATCGCCGGTCAGCAGTGCGATCTGCTCGTGGATCGCGTCGTCGGTTACCTCAGACGCGTCGTGCGTTTCGGTGATCTCGCCCTCCGCATCATCTGTGGTCGTGGACGCACCGAGGCGGATCGTCGTTTCGTAGACCTTGTCCTCTGCGACCAGGTGCGCCAGCAGCTTCGTGCCGCGCTCAATGCCTGCGACAAGCACGCCCGTGGCCATCGGGTCGAGCGTGCCAGCGTGGCCAACCTTGCGCGTGCCAAAGAAGCGGCGCAGTCGCGCGACCACGTCATGACTCGTCAAGCCCTGAGGCTTATCGACGACAACAATGCCGGACTTTTCGAGGGGATCGTTCATGCTTTTGAAGTATGCCGTACTGTGTCCCCCGTGGATATTTTGCGTGGCCTCGACGCAGTGCCGGAAACGTTTGGCGAGCCTGGTGGCACCGTCGTCACTATCGGCGTCTTTGACGGTGTGCACAGAGGCCACCAACTGCTGATCTCGAAGGCCGTGGATACCGCACGTGAACTCGGTGTGCCGAGCGTGGTCATGACCTTTGACCCGCACCCCGTGACGGTATTCGCACCAGGTCACACGCCTGCGGCGCTGATGTCGCTTGAGGAGCGCGCCCGCCACATCGCTGAGTTGGGCGTGGACTACTTGCTTGTCATTGATTTCCGGCACGAGCTCGGCGGGGTTTCGCCCGAGGGGTACGTGGAGGATGTACTCGTGGGCCAACTGCGCGCCCGCCACGTGCTGGTGGGGGAGAATTTCACCTTTGGCAAAGATGCCGCAGGCACCGCGACGACCATGGCGCAGCTAGGGGAGCGTGCAGGCATCGACGTGACGATTGTGCGATTGCTTTCCGACGGCGGCGTCAAGGTCTGCTCCACCGCCATCCGCGACGAACTCTCCGGCGGAAACGTACAAACGGCGACCGACTACATGGGACGGCCGTTCTCTGTGATCGCACCGATTGAACGTGGTGCCGGCCGTGGCGGCAAGGAACTGGGATACCCGACGGCCAACCAGTACGCATCCGATGCGGCCGCGATCCCGGCTGACGGTGTCTACGCGGGCTGGCTCACCATCATCGACGACGCCCCCATCGACGGCGACATGGAACCCGGCGTGCGCTACCCAGCGGCGATCTCCGTGGGGACGAACCCCACGTTTGGCGACAACCGGCGCAGCGTTGAGTCGTTTGTGCTCGACCGCGACGCTGACCTGTACGGGCGGATGGCCCGAGTGGAGTTCGTGGGCAAGGTTCGCGACATGGTCAAGTTTGACTCCGTTGAGGAATTACTTGAGCACATGGCGCGCGATGTGGACACCACCCGCGATATTCTCGGTGCATGACCACGAAGCTGATCCTGGACCTAGACACCGGCATCGACGATGCCCTGGCACTGGCGTACGCACTCGCGTCGCCCGAAGTAGAACTCATCGGCGTGACCTGCACCTACGGCAACGTGGTTGTCGAGGATTCAGTGCGCAACACCCTTGCCATCTTGGAGCTGTTTGGCCGCACAGACATTCCGGTGTTCGCAGGCCCAGACCACGCACGCGCGAAGGACTCCTTCGAGGTCCAGGAGATCTCCGCGTTCATCCACGGCAAAAATGGCATTGGCGAGGTGGAGATCCCTGATCCGACGCGTCAGGTGGAATCGACGTCTGCGGTGGACTTCCTCGTCGAATCGGTTACGGCGTACGGCGATGACCTCATCATCGTGCCCACAGGCCCGTCCACCACAATCGCAGCAGCAGTTGAAGCGTCCAACGTGTTCCGCGAAAACGCCAATATTGTGATGATGGGCGGCGCGCTCACCGTCCCAGGCAACGTCACCGCCTGGTCCGAAGCGAACATCAACCAGGACCCCGAAGCAACCGACCTGTTATTCCGCCAGCTGCGCAACGTCACCATGATCGGTCTTGACGTCACGCTGCAAACGCTTTTGACCACTAAAGAGACCGCGAAGTGGGCCGAACTGGGCACCACCGGCGGGAAGTTCCTTGCCGACATCACGAACTACTACATCGACGCCTACAAGACCACCTCGCCACACCTTGGTGGCTGCGGACTGCACGACCCGTTGGCGGTTGCCGTGGCTATCCAGCCGGGTTTGGTGGACACGCTTGGCATCAACATGAAGGTGGACACCGAGGGCGAGACGCGTGGGCGCACGATTGGCGACGAAACCCGCCTGAACGACCCGGACAAGTCCGCCGCAGTGGCCGTCACGGTAGACACCGCAGGTTTTCTCGAGGAGTTCATGCGGCGTCTGACGAGTTTGGCGCAGTCCACACCGGTCGTGTAACCTCTTTGAGGTCTTGCGCCAGACGACTGTGGTTCGCGGCAGTTGCGGTGCAGCACAGACTTTTTCCGTAGAACGCGAACTGAAACAACCAAGGAGCACCTCATGGCACTGTCCACTGAGAAGAAGGCCGAAATCCTCAAGGAGTACGGCATCCACGAGACCGACACCGGTTCCACCGAGGCACAGGTTGCGCTGCTCACCGCGCGTATCAACAACCTGACCGAGCACCTGAAGGACCACCAGCACGATCACCACTCCCGTCGTGGCCTGCTGCTGCTCGTCGGTCGTCGTCGTGGTCTGCTGAAGTACCTGCGCGAGAACAATGTTGATCGCTACCGTGATCTCATTGCCCGTCTGGGTCTTCGTCGCTAAGCAATAGCGCAAAAAATAACGCCTCACCTGCGCGGTGGGGCGTTTTTTGCTATTATTGCTGGCCGTTGCAAGAACACCTATGACATGGCGGCACCGATGATCGCCAACACGCCTTCGAAGGAGAGGGATCTTTTGCGCAACTTTAAGCCAAACAACTCGTTTGATGTCCACGTCGATGAAGATTTCGGCGTCACCGAAGCGGTTGCCACGCTGGATAACGGCGACTTCGGCACCCGCACCATTCGTTTCGAGACCGGCCAGCTCGCACGCCAGGCCGATGGTTCCGTCACCACATACCTTGACGAAGAGACCATGATGCTGGCCACCACCACCGCCTCCAACCAACCGCGTGAAGGATTCGACTTCTTCCCGCTGACCGTTGACGTTGAAGAGCGCATGTACGCCGCGGGTAAGATCCCGGGCTCGTTCTTCCGCCGTGAGGGCCGCCCGTCTACCCAGGCGATCCTGGCATGCCGTCTGATCGACCGCCCGCTGCGCCCGACCTTTGTTAAGGGCCTGCGCAACGAGGTTCAGGTTGTCATCACGGTGCTGTCGCAGCACCCGGAGGAGTACTACGACGTCGTCGCGATCAACGGCGCGTCCGCCGCGACGCAGCTTTCCGGCCTGCCGGTGTCCGGCCCGGTTGGTGGCGTGCGCATGGCGCTGCTTGCCGACGACAAGCACCCCGAGGGCCAGTGGGTGGCATTCCCGAACTACGAGCAGCACGAGCGTTGCCTGTTCGAAATGGTCGTTGCTGGCCGCATGGTTGAGCGCAAGCGTGGCCGCAAGAACGAGGAAGATGTCGCCATCATGATGGTGGAGGCAGGCGCCGGCGTGAACGTGGTCGAGCAGATCAAGAAGGGCTACCCAGCCCCGACTGAGAAGACCGTTGCAGAAGGTCTCGAGGCTGCCAAGCCGTACATCGAGACCCTGTGCCGTGCGCAGCGTGCGCTTACCAGCGAGGTTTCCACCGAGCAGAAGGAATTCCCACTCTTCCCGGCGTACTCCGAGAAGGTGTTCAAGGCCGTTGAGAAGAAGGCAGCGAAGAAGCTGGCCAAGCTGATGACCATTGCATCGAAGGCTGAGCGTGAGAACGCCACCAACGAGTACATGGAAGACATCGAGGAAGATCTGTTCGACTCCTTCGACATCGACGATGACGAGCGCGAGGAGCGCGACGCAGCATCGAAGGAAATCCGCGCTGCGTACAACGCACTGCAGAAGCAGATCGTGCGCGAGAAGATCCTCACCGAGGGCTTCCGTATCGACGGCCGCGGCGTGACCGATATCCGCGACCTGGGTGTCGAGGTGGAGCTCATCCCGCGTGCCCACGGCTCTGCGTTGTTCGAGCGTGGCGAGACCCAGATTCTCGGCGTGACCACCCTGGACATGCTGAAGATGGAGCAGCACCTCGACTCGCTGCACCCGGAGGAGTCCAAGCGCTACATCCACCACTACAACTTCCCGCCGTACTCCACTGGTGAAACCGGACGCGTCGGCTCTCCGAAGCGCCGCGAAATCGGCCACGGTGCGCTCGCCGAGCGTGCCCTTGAGCCGGTGATCCCGTCGCGTGAGGCGTTCCCGTACACGATCCGTCAGGTTTCCGAGGCGCTCGGTTCTAACGGCTCGACCTCGATGGGCTCCGTGTGTGCTTCCACGCTGTCGCTGTACAACGCTGGTGTGCCGCTGGCAGCACCGGTTGCGGGTATCGCGATGGGTCTGGTCTCCGGCGAGGTCAACGGTGAAACCGAATACGTTGCGTTGACCGACATCCTCGGTGCCGAAGACGCGTTCGGCGACATGGACTTTAAGGTCGCCGGTACCCGCGAGTTCATCACCGCCCTGCAGCTAGACACCAAGCTCGACGGCATTCCGTCCAGCGTTCTTGCAGATGCGCTGAACCAGGCCCGCGACGCCCGCGAGGCCATCCTGGACACCATGGCTGAGGTCATCGACGGCCCGGACGAGATGAACCCGCTCGCACCGAAGATCACCACCGTGAAGATCCCGGTATCCAAGATCGGCGAGCTGATCGGCCCGAAGGGCAAGACCATCAACCAGATCACCGAGGACACCGGCGCAGACATCTCCATCGAGGACGATGGCACCGTGTTCGTCTCCGCCACCTCCGGTGAGGCTGCCGACGCCGCGATTGAGAAGGTCAATGCGATCGCGAACCCGCAGATGCCGAAGGTGGGCGAGCGCTACCTTGGCACCGTGGTCAAGACCGTGGCGTTCGGCGCGTTCGTGTCCATCACCCCGGGCACCGATGGCCTGATCCACATCTCCAACCTGGGTGGTAACACCCGTGTGGAGAAGGTCGAGGACGTCATCAACGTCGGCGACAAGGTCGAGGTTGAGATCCGCGACATCGACAACCGTGGCAAGATCTCGCTTGTCCCGGTGGAGGATAACGCGTAGTTTTTCGCAAACATCATGGGCGCTTCCCAGTTGGGGAAGCGCCCGTTTTGTCTTGCTAGGGCAGAAGACGCAACCTTTTGCCAAGCGCCAGTGCCGAGGTCATGAGCGGGCCGTAGAGCCGCTTCGGCATCGCGTGTGGGCCGCGCATAGACACGATGCGTTGCTGTGCGATGTTTTTCACCTCGGTGTATTTGGTCATTCCGTCGCGTCCGTGGCGCCGGCCCATCCCGGATTCCTTTACCCCGCCCAGCGGGGTTGCCATCGAGCCCCATGTAGCGGCGTAGCCGTCGTTGATCGTCGCGCTGCCGGCTTCAACGCGGCGCGCGATCTCCCAGGCGGTGTGCGGGGATGCAAACACGGAGGCGTTAAGTCCGTAGGGGAGGGCGTTTGCCAGATCGATCGCCTCATCGACGCTGCCCACACGCTGGACATACACGACGGGGCCGAATACCTCTTCCTCACGCAGGTTCGCGTCAGCGGGTAGGTCTGCGAGAACGGTCGGCGCGAAGTGGAGAGGGCCAACATCTGGGCGAGGTGTGCCACCGGTGACCACCCGTGCACCCTTCGCTACGGCGTCGTCGACGTAGGTCTGCACCCGTTTGAGCTGGGTATCGTCGATAAGCGAGCCCATGTCATAGTCCCAGTTCAGTCCCTTGCCCAAGGTGAGTGATTCGGTGGAGTGGGTGAACGCGTGCAGGAAGTCGTCGTAAATGTCTGTGTGGACGTAGATGCGTTCGATGGACACACACAACTGACCCGCGTTGGAGAAGCACGCGATAGCCATTGTGCGCGCGTGCTTTTGTACGTCGGCGTCCGGCGCGACGATCATCGTGTTTTTGCCGCCGAGTTCCGCGGAATAGCCGATGAGCCGTTCGCCGACAGTGCGGCCCAGTTTCTTGCCGGTGGCGGTGGAGCCGGTGAACATCAGGTAGTCGCACCGCTCGGCTATCGCACCGCCGACTTTTTGGCCGGAGCCTGTCACGACTTGGAACACGTCCGCTGGAAGGCCAGCCTCCACGAGCAGTTGCTTGACGACGAGACACGAAAACGGCGTCTTCGAATCCGGCTTCGCCACTACAGCGTTGCCAGCGATAAGAGCCGGGATGGCATCAGAAATAGCCAGGGAAAGCGGGTAGTTCCACGGACTGATCTGGCCGACAATACCGACGGGGATGCGTTGCTCCCGCGCACGGGTCAGCAGAGGTAGAGCACCCGGGCGTCGTTTCTCTGCCAGAAACGTTGCTGCGTTGCGGGCGTAGTACCGGGCATTATTGAGCACGTCGAGCACTTCGTCGAACGCTGCCGTTCGGTCCTTGCCGGTCTCGAGCTGCACGATGTCCGCCAGCACGTCGCGGTGCCGGTAGACCAGCGAATGGAACGCGTCGAACACCGCGGTGCGATCCGCCAGGCTGCGCTCCGCCCACGCACGCTGCGCCACACGGGCGCGGCGAAACGCTTCATCCACGTCGTCTGTGGTGCCTGCGGGGACGGTGCCGAGGGGCTCGTCGATAAGCGGAGATGCGACGCAGATCACCTCGCCGCCGTGGTTCGTCGTCAGGGCGACGAGCTCGCTCTGAAGGTGTGCGGGCAGTGGTTGTTCGCGGAGGCGTTTTGGCAGCATAACGCCGATGCTAGACGGGGCAACCGCCGGACGTTGCGTCTTGGCTCTTCGGAGAGTACGGGGTGATCAGTTTCGGTTCCTTGTACTTGCCGGAGATCATGCCGTTTTTGATCATCAGCGAGCGCCCTGGCTCCATGTAGCGCTTGTCCTCGGGCAGGATTTTGAACACACTGCGGATAAACCTTGCGATTCGGTTGAAGCGGCGCTGGTCGCGGTGCGTCCACTCAAGGTCGAGGATCTGGCGCTCCTTGTCGTTGAGCGTGCCAACAGTCAGCCAAATCACGCTGCGCATGATCGGCTTCCAGATGACCTTCCACACAGCCTCGGGGACACCATCCGGTGCCTTCACCGGTTCGACGCGGGCGGTACGCAGCGCGAAATCGACGGTATCGTTGCGCTCAAGCACGGTGTCTTCCATCTCTTCGATGTAGGCGATCAGGTCGTCGTAGTTGTCAATGACAGGGCGCTCGGACAGGCCGTACAAGTCCCACCAGGTCACGCCTTCGCGCACGATCTGGTCTTTCTCCGCGTGGGTAAACGGGGTCCCGAACAGTTCCTGAGCGAGGATGACACGGTAGACGAATGTTGCGTGTGCCCACCAGTAGGTTTCTGGGTTGAGCGAGTGGTAGCGCTTGCCGTCGCGGAGCTTGCCCTTGATATCTACGTGGTAATCGCGGATTTGTTTACCGATCACGTCCTGGTCGTCGTAAATCGACGCGATGATTTGCGGGGTGGAGCGCTCGAGGCGTGCGAAGGGCTCCTCGAAAAACTTCGAGTGGTCCAGCAGTGACTGGCCGATGGCTGGGTGCATATTCTGCAGCACGCCGGTGTAGCCGCGCAGGAGTTGAATGCGGTTGTCGGCGCCCCATTTCCACAGCAGCGAGTCAGGGCCGAGCGGTGCGCGTTTTACGTCGCGCTTACCGGTTTTAACACTGCCGTCGAGCAGGTCGTCGAAGCTATCGGATGGCTGTGGCTTTGGCATGGTGTGAAGCGTAACACAATCACGCTCTCCCTTGACCTGTCTCACTGGAAGTTTCTTCCGAATCGTCACGATGGCCGAGCAATTCTTCGCGACGATTCCACGTAAACAATCCGGCAAGCGGCGAGATACCGAAAAGCAGGCCCCAGCGGCGCTTGGCGTCGTCGTCAAGATCGCTGCGCTGAATCTCGCGCAACTTGCGCCACAAGACGAACAACCCAAGGACACTCACCCCGATGACGAAGGCGAGCCCGAGCCACGATGTGGCGTTCATTACTTCTGAAAGTCCACGACGATGCGGGTCGGGTTTTCAAGCACGCTGAGCTTGTACGGGCGCTGCTTGTCCAAACCGACAACGTACTGGGCGTCCGCTTCGAACACGCCGCCGTCCGCGATCTCCGTGATGCTGCCGGCCGCCACGCCGGCGGGGCTGGACTTAGCCAAGACTGCCTCATCTGCAGACATACTTAGCGGCACACCCTGGATGATCAGCGTGAAGTACGCATTACCGGCGGGTTTCAGTGGGAAGCCGGAAGCCTGCTGGCGCGGGTCGGTGTCGTACCCGGCGATCACGCTCGGCGAACCGGTGCCAGACAGTTCCACTACGAGGCGGTCGTATCCCTCGTGCGAACCAGCACGCACGTCTTCGATCATCATCTCGGCGAGTTGCTCGGACTGGATGTGCGTGTCTTCGAGCGAGAACCCATCTTTAGTGGGTGGCTCTACGGGGGCAGCTGCTGCGGCAGGGGAGACGTCAGTGGTCGTCGCCGCTTCGCTCGAGGTAGCGGTCGTGCTCTGCGACGTTGGTGCTGTAACGGTGGCGTCGGTACTGGCGTCGGTGCCGGCGTCGTTGTCCGCAGAACACGCGCCGAGCAGCAGCGCCGCAATGGCACCCGGGATAAGTAGTGTCGTGTGGCGTTTCATAGTCGCCCAGCTTAGGTGGCGCTACCATTGCGGGCGAGCGAAAGAAAGGATGCACATGATCAAGGTTGGAGTGCTTGGCGCACAGGGCAAGGTCGGCTCGGCAGTCGTCGCCGGGGTGAAGAAGGCGGAAGATCTCGAGATGGCGGCGGAGATCAACAAGGGGGACTCGCTGCAAACGCTTGTCGACGAAGGCGTCGACGTCATCGTCGATTTCACCACCCCGAACGCGGTGATGGACAACCTGGAGTTCTGCATTAACAACGGCATCCACTGCGTTGTTGGCACGACTGGCTTCGACGATGCCCGCTACCAGCAGGTCCGCGACTGGTGCGCCGCCAACGAGGGCGTCGGCGTGCTCATCGCCCCGAACTTCGCCATCTCTGCGGTACTCACCATGGCGTTTGCCCGCCAGGCGGCGCCATTCTTCGAGTCGGCGGAGGTCGTCGAGTTCCACCACCCGAACAAACTCGACGCACCGAGCGGCACCGCGGTCAAGACAGCGCAGGGGATTGCACAGGCCCGCAAGGAAGCCGGCATGGGTGCGATGCCGGACGCGACCGAGCAGGCACTCGACGGTTCCCGCGGCGCCGATGTCGATGGTGTGCCCGTCCACGCGGTGCGCATGCAGGGCATGGTCGCCCACGAAGAGGTCATTTTCGGCACCACCGATCAGTCGCTGACCATCCGTCAGGACTCCTACGGCCGCGAATCCTTCGTCCCCGGCGTACTTACCGGCGTGCGTGAGGTTGCCAGCCGCCCGGGCCTGACGATTGGCCTCGACGAGTACCTCGGGCTTTAAATGCGCGCCGAGCTCGTCGCAACCACCGCCCTGCGCAACACCCGCCCCGCAGGCGGCACCGACGCAGAGGCGGTTATCGCGCACGCCGCAATGTCGTCCCACGACGCCGAAACAGTGCTGCGCAGGCTTATCGACGACGACCGCACCGACCTTCTCGCCCACGCCAGCGCCACCCTCCACGTGTACGGGGTATCGCGCGCCGCGGCAGAAATCATCCGTGCACACCCCGGTTTCGCGGTGAGCCTGCGTGACGACGACGGCGCGGTCGTCCCACACCTCATCGCGGAAGACGAGGACCTCGTCAACCTGTTTGACACCGCCATCGAACACATTGCATTCATCCGCCAAGAACTCCTCGACGGCCTCGAGCACGTGCTTGTCGACGACCCCAACCTGCTCTCTCGGCGCAAACGAGCCGCCGAAGCAGCACGCTTGCTTCAGCCCTTAGCCACCGCAACGCAACTGGTAATCACAGGGTCGTACGGGGCGTGGCGTGGTTTCGTCGAAAAGCACAGCGGAAAATATGAAGACAAAGAAATCAGAATGATCGCACGCGCGTGCCTCGATGTGCTCCAGCCGGAAGCACCCTTGGTGTTTGAAGATTTGGCGGCAGGGGAACGTCGATAAGCACATACGTGTCAATAGGAGGTATTCTTCTTGCTCATGGGCTCATCATGCAAAGTTGATACAGGTGCCAACACATTCGGCACCGTCTGCGTCGCCATGGTTACGCCGTTTGATTCCGACGGCAACCTCGACCTCGCCGCAGGACGTCGGCTTGCTGCCCACCTTGTAGAAAACGGAATCGACACACTCGTCCTCGCCGGAACCACCGGCGAATCCCCAACAACCAGCGCAGAAGAAAAGGTTGAGCTGCTCAAAGCAGTGCGCGAAGAAGTTGGCACCAACGCAAGAATCGTCGCTGGAGCCGGCTCCAACAACACCCGCCATGCAGTCACGCTGGCGCAACAAGCTGCAGACGCGGGCGCAGACGCCCTGCTCGCAGTCACCCCCTACTACTCCAAGCCCTCACAGGCCGGAGTAGTCGCGCACTTCAAAGCAATCGCAGCCGCAACCGACCTACCCGTCTGCCTCTACGACATCCCGGGACGCTCCGGGATCCCCATCACTGCCGAATCGATCCGCGAACTCGCCGAGGTCGACAACATTCAGGCAATGAAAGACGCCCGCGGCGACCTCTTCGAAGCCGCAGGGCTCATCCAAGAGACAGGCCTGGCGTGGTACTCAGGCGACGACCCGCTCAACCTGCCCTGGCTCACACTCGGCGCAACCGGAGTTATCTCCGTCGTCGGACACGCAGCACCACAAGCGCTGCGGGGACTCGTGGACGCATTCGAGGCTGGCGACCTCACCCGCGCACGGGAAATCAACGCCAACGTACTCAACGTCCTCGCACGGCAGCAGGCCGAGCTGGGTGGCGTGACATTTGCAAAAGCAGCTCTGCGACTGCAGGGCATCGAAGTGGGAGACCCGCGCCTGCCTGTCGCACCAGCGACAGCCGATCAGGTCAAGCGGCTCCAAGAAGATATGAAACAGGCTGGAGTCCTATAAATATGAACGAACCCCGCAACCGCGCCCGCAAGGTGACGCGCAAGGCAGGACCCCCGGAACCGGCTGATCAACAGCCGGTCTTCCAAGCTCCGGAGACCCCGGACACAAACGCACAGAAGAACACCGCCGATAATGGCGGCGACGCGGGCCGTGATGGCGGTCGCGACGGTGGTCGCAATGGCGGCGAAAGGCCGCGCGGCAACCGTGGTGGTAACGGCGGCAACAACGGTGGTGGCGGCAACGGTGGTGGCAGCAGCCGAAACCGTCGCCGTGGCCGTGGTCGCGGTGGCAACCAGGGCGGCGGTCGTCGCAACCCGGTGAAGGGAATGCAAGGCGCCGATCTGACCAAGCGCTTGCCAGCCCCGCCGAAACTGGCCAAGGACACCCTGCGTATCTACGCACTTGGTGGCATTTCCGAAATCGGCCGCAACATGACGGTCTTCGAATACAACGGCCGTCTGCTCATCGTGGACTGTGGCGTGCTGTTCCCGAACTCCGACGAGCCGGGCGTGGACCTGGTCCTGCCGGACTTCGGCCCGATTGAGAACAAGCTGGACAAGATCGACGCGCTCATCGTCACCCACGGCCACGAAGACCACATCGGTGCGATCCCGTGGCTGCTGAAGCTGCGCCACGACATCCCGATCTACTCGTCCAAGTTCACCAACGCCCTGATCAAGGCAAAGACGCAGGAGCACCGCCAGCGTCCGAAGCTCAACGACGTGAACAAGGACTCCGAGGTCACCGTCGGCCCGTTCCGCCTGCGCTTCTGGCACGTCAACCACTCCATTCCGGAGTGCCTCGGCGTGTCCATCAAGACCGGTGCCGGCCACGTCGTGATGACCGGCGACGTCAAGGTTGACCAGACCCCGTACGACGGCAAGCCGACCGACCTGCCGGCCCTGTCGCGTCTTGGCGACGAGGGCATCGACCTGTTCATGTGTGACTCCACCAACGCCACCATCCCGGGCATCTCCGCCTCTGAGGCGGGTATTGAGGAGACGCTGATCCGCCTCGTCGGTAATGCTCGCCAGCGCGTTGTCATTGCCTCGTTCGCCTCCAACGTTGCACGTGTGCAGATGGCGGTCAACGCCGCTGTGGCCAACAACCGCAAGGTTGCCTTCAACGGCCGATCCATGCTCCGCAACATGGAGATTGCGGAGAAGATGAACCTGCTCAAGGCTCCGAAGGGCACGATCATTCCGATCGAAGAAGCCGCGAAGATGGCCCCGCATAAGACGGTACTGATCACTACGGGTACCCAGGGTGAGCCGATGGCGGCACTGTCGCGCATGTCTCGCCGCGAGCACCGTCAGATCACCATCCACGACGGCGACACGATCATCCTGTCGTCCTCGCTCATTCCGGGCAACGAGGAGGCCGTGTTTGCGGTGATTAACAACCTCGCCCAGATCGGTGCGAACGTGATCACCAACGCTGAAGCGCACGTTCACGCGTCCGGCCACGGCTACGCTGGCGAGCTGCTTGCGCTGTACAACGCTGCACGCCCGCGCAACGCCATGCCGGTGCACGGCGAATGGCGTCACATGCGCGCGAACAAGGAGCTCGCGATCTCTACTGGTGTGAAGCCGAATAACACGGCGCTTGCCCAGAATGGTGTTGTCGTCGATATGCACAAGGGCAACATCAAGGTTGCCGGCCAGTACCAGGTGGGCCAGCTCTACGTTGACGGCGTGACCATGGGTGACGTCGATCCGGACGTGCTCGCCGATCGTACGTCGCTGGCATCCGGCGGTGTCGTGTCGATTACCTGTGTTATCGACGACGCCACGGGTCGTCTCCTTGAAGCACCTCGCGTATCGACGACCGGCTACTCCGACGATGACCGCGACTTCAACAAGAAGGTCGTCGAAGGTGTTGAAGCCGTCATGGGTGACCTCGCTGCGGAAGGCGAGAACGATCCGTTCCGCATGGTGCAGCAGATCCGCCGCAAGGTCTCGCGCGCGATCGAGCAGAACTACAAGCGTCAGCCTGTGATCCTGCCGACCGTTGTGCCGATGTCGTCCGACAACCACATCGCGACTGAGGAGGAAATCGCCGCTACTCGCGAGTCCCGCTAGTTCGCTGCGTTAACCCCCAAATCGGGGTCTGGCCGTAACGCCGGGCCCCGATTTTGCTATTTCAGAGGTATGAAAAAGTCACTCGTAGCACTCACCGCCACCGCGACCCTTCTCACAGCCACGCCTGCACTTGCCGACGAGCGAGCACATCCGCTGCCGGAGGGGACACCGGTTCCGTACGATCCGGGCTACACCGGATACTGGATGAGCCACGACGTTGTGCGCCCTGGTGATAAGGACTACTACTCGGCTAATAACGATGCGATTCGTGTGCTGGGTCGTTTCGACGGCGACCAGATCCTGTGCGCACACTACAAAGGTGGCATGCAGGGGTGCTACGTCGAAGGTCATTCGGTCACCGATTTGGGTTACGGCGCGTCGGGTCGGGTCGTGACCACTGACAAGACGTGGGCGATGTTCGCACCTGTACTCCGAGTTTTCATCAATATCGAGCAGAATCTCTTTAGCGTGTTCCGGAGCGCGCAGCTGCTCTAAAGGCTCGTGGCTATGCTCGTTGGCATGTCTTTTGCACAACGAGAACGCTCACGTCTAGCCGAGTTGTTCCTTGAGGTAGGCCCTGATGCGCCCACCTTGAACGAAGGGTGGAACACCTTCGACTTGGCCGTACACCTGCTGATCCGCGAGTCGAAGCCCTTGGCGTTGCCGGGCATGTTCGTGGACGCACTGTCGGGTATGACGGAGAAGGAAACCTCAAAGGTGAAGGCCCGCCCATACACCGAGGTGGTGAACGAGTGGGCGGCCGGCCCGCCGGTGTGGATCAAGCCGTTCGATGCTGCAATGAACACTGCCGAGCACTTTATTCACCACGAGGATGTGCGCCGGGGTGGGGGAGAGGTGCGCCCGCGCGACTTTTCTCGCACGGTGAACGCGCAGCTTTTGGCGCTGGCGAAGCGCTTCGGCGCGATGACGTTGCGCAAGGCTCAAGCGCCCGTGATTCTGACACCGCCGGACCTGCCGCCGGTGACTCTCGGGGATAAGGCAGGGGTGGCACAGCGTGGCGACGACGTCGTGCGCGTCAGCGGGGCACCCGGCGAATTGCTGTTGTGGGTATCGGGTCGCAACGCTGCGGAGATTGAACTGACCGGCGCATTGGAAGCGCTCGATGGTCTGGATGTCAAGATTTAACGCTTGACACCGCGCCTCTGGTGTGGCGTATGGGGAAAATGTGACTTAAGGCGTTAGAGTTACACCCATGTCTGTCAAAAACACCGCACCGCGTAACTCGCGGTCTTCTTCACGCCGCTCGGCGGACGGCACCCGCTACGGCGGGCCGGTGTCGATGACACACCCGCCGACCTCTTCCACCGTGGCCGCCGACACTGCCGATGAGCGCGTCGGCTCTGCGTACAAAGTGGTCGGTAGTTCCCTCGGCGCCGCAGCCCGCGGCGTCGGTTCGTTTCTCCGGCGCGAGCCGCGCCACCATGAGCAGGAAGAAGAGAATCTGAGTACCTCACGCCGTCGCCCGCGACGCGACCAGTATGACGACCACGACGAGCTCGAGCAGCGTGACGACGACCCCACGCCGCGTTCCAGCACCTTCGAGCACCACGCCGACGCATGGGGTCTTGTACTTATCGGCCTCGCGGCCGTCATCGGCGGCTCAGTGTGGTTCGATGTTGCGGGCCCGGTCGGGGATTTGATCTCCACCGGCACGCACTGGTTGATCGGTGCAGGTGCGCTGATCCTGCCGGTCGTGCTCGTCGGCGTCGCTATTGCGCTCATGCTTAACGTGCGCGCGAGCGATGAAGTTCGCGCACGCGCCGCTCTGGGCTTCAGCATCATCGCAGTGGCGATGCTTGGCCTCATCCACGTGTTTGCCGGCAACCCTTCGGCATGGGAAGACCGCCGAATCGCTGGCGGCGCGATCGGTGCCTTCACCGGTGGTTTGCTCGCTGCCGGGTTTTCCTCGTTCGTTGCCGTGCCGCTGCTGGGCTTGATCGTGCTGTACGGCGCGCTCAAAGCGACAGGTATTACGGTGCGCGAGGCCTACGACTACGTCAAGGGCCTCGTTGCCGGCATGCTCAACGCAGAAGACGATGAGGACGACGACCCGTACTCGCACGTCGACGCAGACCTCGATGACATTGCTGAAGGCCGCGAACGCCCACGCCCACGCGCGTCGCGTCCAGCGCCACGTCTGATGCCTCGTCCGCGCCGCCCGCGCACGCCGATGGAGAGTTACCCCACCAACGAGGACGAAGACGACGACCTGTTCGACTTCGCCGACGACCTTAACGACACCGACGACACCGACGACACCTCCGAACCAGAACCAGAACCGGAGGCGACCACGGTCGTTCCTCGTCCGAAGCGTCGCCCCGCACCGAGGTCAGCGCCGGCACCAGCGCAGACGACCCGCGCCGACAACAACCCCAACGAGACGAAGGTGTTGGAGCGCCCGGAAGAGACGTCGGATCGTCGACAAGCAGTGGCCCCCGATGCCGTCGAGACCTCGCGCGAGCAGATGGCGAAAGCCATCGCCGCACGCTCCGGCATCGACGCCTCCAAGATCCCTGCAACCACCCCAAAGTCCGAAACCCAACCACCGGCACCGAAGCAGGTACGCAAGATCCCGCAGGGCGACTACACCCTGCCCTCAACCGACCTGCTCATCCCCGGCAACCCGCCGAAGACGCGCACCGAAGCCAACGACCGCATGATCGAAGCCATCACCGATGTCTTCGAAGAATTCAACGTCAACGCACAAGTCACCGGCTTCTCCCGCGGCCCGACAGTGACCCGTTACGAGGTCGAACTTGGCCCAGGTGTGAAGGTCTCCAAGATCACCAACCTGCAGTCCAACCTCGCCTATGCGGTGGCCACCGACAACGTCCGCCTGCTCACCCCGATCCCCGGCAAATCCGCCGTCGGCATCGAGGTACCCAACGCTGACCGCGAAATGGTACGCCTGCGCGACGTGCTCGACGCACCGAACGTGGCGTCGCAGGACGATCCGATGCTCATCGGTCTGGGCAAGGACATCGAAGGCGACTTCATCGCGTCGTCGGTACAGAAGATGCCGCACCTGCTGGTTGCGGGTTCGACGGGTTCCGGTAAGTCAGCGTTCGTGAACTCCATGCTCATCTCGTTGCTCACGCGCGCCACCCCTGAGGAGGTCCGCCTCATCCTGGTGGACCCGAAGATGGTGGAACTGACCCCGTACGAGGGCATCCCGCACCTGATCACGCCGATTATCACTCAGCCGAAGAAGGCGGCCGCAGCCTTGCAGTGGTTGGTGGAGGAGATGGAGCAGCGCTATATGGACATGAAGTCCGCGCGCGTGCGCCATATCAAGGACTTCAACCGCAAGGTGCGCTCTGGTGAGCTGACGGCCCCTCCGGGGTCGGAGCGTGAGATGCGTCCGTACCCGTTCATCGTGTGTGTTGTCGACGAGTTGGCAGACCTGATGATGACGGCGCCGAAGGAAATCGAGGACTCGATCGTTCGTATCACGCAGAAGGCGCGTGCGGCCGGTATCCACTTGGTGCTTGCGACCCAGCGTCCGTCCGTGGATGTGGTGACTGGTCTGATTAAGACGAACGTGCCGTCGCGTCTTGCGTTTGCGACCTCGTCGTTGACGGACTCTCGCGTGATCCTCGACCAGGGCGGTGCCGAGAGGCTCATCGGTATGGGTGATGGTTTGTTCATCCCGCAGGGTGCCGGCAAGCCGCAGCGTATGCAGGGCGCGTTCGTTTCGGACGAGGAGATCCAGGCGGTTGTCGACGCTGCGAAGTCCCAACAGGACGAACCCGACTACGTTGAGGGCGTCACGGAGGATAAGCAGGCGGAAGCCAAGGTCATTGACGACGACATCGGTAAGGACATGGACGACCTCCTCGAGGCCGTCGAGCTGGTGGTGACCTCCCAGCTGGGTTCGACGTCGATGCTGCAGCGCAAGTTGCGTATCGGTTTCGCCAAGGCTGGCCGCCTGATGGACCTGATGGAATCTCGCGGTGTGGTCGGCCCGTCTGAGGGGTCGAAGGCTCGCGAGGTGTTGGTCAAGCCGGAGGAGTTGGAGACGATCATCTGGATGATCAAGGGCGCCGATCCGGCTGAGGCACCCAAGGACGTCATGCTTGACGACGACACCACCACCGACGGCCCTGACTCTGGCAGTGACACTGGCGGCACCGACGGCGACACCCGCACCGTCACCGCCACGTACAACCCCACTGGGGGAGCCTTCTAGCCTGTCTGAGGGCATGTCGAATAACCCGCCGTGTGCGGGTTTTCGTCGTTAAGTAGCCGCTAGCCGAAGAGTTGCTGCATTGCCCCCGCTTCGGTCACGGGAACCGGCACACCACTTGGCGAGACCCACGTCGGGGTGCCGTTGATGATTTCGATGCGCCCTCGACTGGTGTGCCAAGGGTCGTCGTCGTTGACCCGGTTGTGGTAGCTGCACAGGGGTGCGAGGTTATCTATGTTGGTTTCTCCGCCGTGCTTCCAGGCCGTGATGTGGTGAATCTCGCACGAGTCAGCTCCATGACGGCAAGAGGGGAAGGGACAACGAGGCATGAGCAGGCGTGCGAGGTCGCGCTGCTTTTGGTTGGCGAAGCGCTGTGTCCGGTAGAGGTTCACCGCCCCGGCTTGCGGGTGGAACAGGGCGATTTCGCCGAAGGTGAGATTGAGGTACTCGGCTCCGGTCATGGTGGTGCCGTCGGTAAGTACGAGGGTCACATCCTCGCCGTCGCCGGAGAGGATCTGGATGTGCTCAGGTAGCGGTGCGAGCACTATAGGGCGGGGAGCGGCGTGTGGGATGGAGGTGCCATCGCGAAGCAGTGAGAGAAAGGCGTCAAGCATCTGCGGTGCCGCGGGCCGTGAGCTGTCCACGTGCTGGCGCAGGGCGTGCTCGAGATCCGCGATGTCTCGCTCGGAGGCGGTGACCCTCATCGTCCGCATCCCAAGGGTGGAGCAGAAGAACGTGACCTGTGCCTTCGGCATCCTCGGCGCCGTTGGTGGGATGAGGTCTTTTGCAGCCTGGCGCAGTGCGGCGAAGCTGCCGTGGACGGCGAGGAGCTTGTGGCGCACGCGCCAACGTTCGCCCTCATCGTCGATTGCAGTCAGCCGGTTCTCGATGTACGACAGCCGGTCCAAGTCGAACGCGCCAGCGCGGGCCGCCTCAAGGGCTCGGCGCTGCTGCTTGGTCCACTTTGTGGCGCCGAAGTAGACGTCGTGGATGCGGCCCCAGGCGGTCACGGTTGCTGGCCGGCAGCGGCTGGCAAGTGCGGCTGCACGGTTGAAGCCTTGCAGGCTATCCACCGTGGGCAGGTCTGCGAGGAAGGTTTCAAATGGGCTCATGCCTCGCACGTTAAACCAGTTCCGCAATGCCCGGCAGGGCCCTTGTGGATAACCGCGTTGACACATCAACAAACTGGGGTGGTTATCCACATTCGCGACACCAAAAAAGTGTGTGTATTGTGTTACCCACTTGGAGGGGAGTACCCCGGAAGTGTTCTGGATCGTCAACACGGTGTCGTCGAAAAGTGATGGCCCCGGTCCGAACAGCCCACTTGGGTGGGGGAGACCTCCGGTCGTTTCTGCTACCGGAGGATTAAACGCATGCATGTGCCGTTAAGTATTTGGCTGATCACCTCTGCGGTGATCCTGGGATTTTTCATCTTTGACTTCGTCTCGCACGTGCGTACCCCGCACGAGCCGACGATGAAGGAATCGGGCGGCTGGGCCCTGTTCTACATGACCATGGCCTGCATTTTCGGCGGGATCGTGTGGTGGCTGTGGGACGGCGAACACGGCATGCAGTTCTTCACTGGCTACATCACTGAGCTGTCGCTGTCGGTAGATAACTTGTTCGTGTTCGCGCTGATCATGGGTGCGTTCAAGATCCCGCGTGCATATCAGCAAAAGGTGTTGCTGATCGGCATCGTGATCGCGCTGATCTGCCGTCTCGTATTCATTCTGCTGGGTGCCGTGATCATCGAGGCCTGGTCGGACGTGTTCTACATCTTCGCCGCCTTCCTGATCTACACCGCGATCAAGATGGTGTACGACGAGGTGACGGACCAAGAGGATCCGGATCCGAACGACATGATGGTGGTCAAGACGCTACGCAAGGTTATTCCGGTGACCAGCTCGTACCACGGAGACCGTCTCGTTTCGAGGACTCAGGCCGGAAAGAAGGCTGTCACGCCGCTGTTCGTCGCCCTGCTGTCCATCGGTTTCATCGACGTGATGTTCGCCTTCGACTCCATCCCGGCGATCTACGGCATCACCCAGGAATCCTTCCTCGTGTTCACCGCCAACGCGTTCGCGCTGCTGGGCCTGCGCCAGCTCTACTTTCTGCTCAACGGCCTGCTCGACCGCCTGGTATACCTGCCGTACGGCCTCGCGGTGGTGCTCGGCTTCATCGGCGTGAAGCTGCTGTTGCACGCGCTGCACGAGAACAACCTGTCGTTCATCAATGGCGGCGAGGGTCTCGACGTGCCGGAGGTCGGCACTGTCGCCTCGCTGCTGATCATCGTCGGCGTGCTCGTCATTACCGCCGTTGCGTCCGTGATCAAGGATCGTGCCGACGTGAAGGCTGGTGTTCGTGATCCGAACGAAAACCAGTACCACATTGATTTCGACGACCACGGCAACCGCCGCAAGGTCGACCGTCACGGCCATCATGTTGAGTGGATCGACGACCCGGCGACATCTGGCAAGGGCGATCACACCGCGACGGGATCGCGCGAGACCGCCCACCTCGATGTCGCGCGTGGGGGTAGGAAGGCTTAGCCGAAGATATTCATCACCGGGTTCCACTCCCGGATCTCGCGCGCTGCGAGTGCGCCGGCGGTCGTGTATGGGTCTTGATCCAGCACGGCCGCCGCATCAGCTTCAGTGGCAGTGTCGGGCAGTTGCAGGATGATCAGGGCTTGATTGACGCCGATAAACGGGCCGGATCCCACGATGCGTCCGAGTGCGAGTTGCGAGGAGATGAATTCGCGGTGGGCGGGGCGGGTGTCGTCGACAAGCGTTTGCTCGCCGTAGGTGTAGGTTGCTGCGAAATACTTCATGGAGGGCAGTCTAGGTGGAACGCGTGAGATGGGTATGGTGGATCGCGTGATGCAAACGGATAAGCCGTCGAATTGGAATCTGCCGAATGTGTTGACGTCTCTGCGGATTCTGTTCATTCCTGTGTTCGCGTGGCTGGTGCTTTCGGAGCGCTGGTGGTGGGCGTTTGGCCTGTTTGTGGCGTTGATGATCACAGATAAGCTTGACGGGGATATTGCTCGTGCGCGGGGGCTGATTACGGATTTCGGCAAGATTGCTGATCCGATCGCGGACAAGGCGTTGATGATTACTGCGCTGGTTACGTTGAATATTGCGGGGCCGTTGCCGGTGTGGGTCACTGTGGTGATCGTGGCTCGTGAGCTGGGGATCACGGTGTGGCGTATGTGGATGTTGCGTCGCGGTCTGGTGGTGCCTGCGTCGAAGGGTGGCAAGGTGAAGACTGTCCTGCAGTCGCTGGCGGTTGGCCTGTACTTGTGTCCGTTGCCCGCATGGGCGGATACGCCGGTGTTTGTGGTGATGTTGCTCGCGGTGGCGGTCACCGTGGTTACGGGTGTGCAGTATTTGGTTGATGCAGGAAAGGCGAACAAATGACGACGGCGCAATTGCTTATCGACGAACTACGTTCCCGGAACCAAACCATCGCTTTTTGCGAGTCGCTGACTGCCGGGCTTGCTGCTGCGACCCTTGCGGACGTGCCGGGTGCTTCCGACGTACTCGTCGGCGGTTTGGTGACGTACTCGGCGGAGCTCAAAACCGAGTTGGCCCACGTTCCGGCCGACCTGATTGAGGAAGAAGGCGTGGTCTCCGCGGCGGTGGCCCGCGAGATGGCGCGCGGTGCTCGTAAGGTGTGCGGGACGGATTGGGCGGTTGCGCTTACTGGCGTCGCAGGGCCCGGTGCGCAAGACGGTATGCCGGCTGGCACGGTGTGGATTGGGCTGGCTGGGCCGCAGTGGACGGCGTCGTCGCAAGCTGCGGAACTGCTCGATTCGGAAGCGGGCCGGTATGCGCTTGTCGATGGACATGCGACCCCTGTCCGAGTCCTCGCAGGGTCGCGCAACGAGATTCGCCGACGCGCGGTCGAAGCGGCCCTGGTTGGTGCGCTGACTGGCGTTCGGGAACAAAACTAGACCACCGATCGTTGGAGCAGCTGATGACAACTACGACTCTGCTTTACGAAGCCCCGGTAGAACTGCCGATTGCATCCGCCCCAGCGCGTGAGCCGCTGTTCCGCGAAGCCCTCGGTATGTCGCTGCGCGCTTTTCGCGCTGATAAGGGCGTAACTCTTCGCACGTTGGCGAAGGAGGCTCGCGTGTCTTCCGGCTACATCTCGGAGTTGGAGCGCGGTCGCAAGGAAGTGTCCTCTGAACTGCTTGCAGCGCTGTGCGAGGCACTGGACACCACGGTGTCTGAGGTGTTGTTGGAAGCGGTGGCGAATATGTCGCTGCATTCCTTCAACGAGGAACTCGCGGTCACCTCTCCGGCGGCTGCGGAAGCGTAACGGAGCTCACCCGACTATTGTGGGTGGAGTTTGACGCACTAACTAATGAAGATGAAAGGTCGCGGTGATTAGCCATGGCGAACCCCTTTTCCAAGTTCTGGAACTACCTGATGGCTCTCTTCGACAACAAGATCGAAGAGAACGCTGACCCGAAGATCCAGATTGAGCAGGCCATCAACGAGGCGCAGCGCCAGCACCAGGCACTGTCGCAGCAGGCTGCCGCGGTGATTGGTAACCAGCGTCAGTTGGAGATGCAGCTCAACCGTCGCCTCGAGGATGTTGAGAAGCTGCAGGCGAATGCCCGCCAGGCGCTCAAGCTTGCTGATAAGGCTCGCGGCGAGGGCAACGCGCAGAAGGCGCAGGAGTACGAAAACGCCGCGGAGGCGTTTGCGGCACAGCTGGTCACCGCTGAGCAGGGTGTGGAGGATACTAAGCAGCTCCACGACCAGGCGCTGCAGCAGGCAGCTCAGGCGAAGCAGGCTGTGGAGCGCAACGCGGCGCACCTGCAGCAGCAGGTTGCTGAGCGCTCGAAGCTCCTGTCGCAGCTGGAGCAGGCGAAGATGCAGGAGAAGGTTTCGGAGACGATGCAGTCGATGAACTCGATTACTGCGTCCGGTCCGAACTTGGATCAGGTTCGTGAGAAGATTGAGCGTCGTTACGCTAACGCGCTTGGTGCCGCCGAGTTGGCGCAGAACTCCATTCAGGGTCGTATGGCTGAGGTTGAGCAGGCCGGTATCCAGATGGCTGGTCACGGCCGCTTGGAGCAGCTGCGTGCGGAGATGGCAGGCGAGCTCACCGCTGGCAAGAAACAGGCGATTGAGCCGGGGCAGTCCGCTACCGACGCTAACGTCAGCGATGATGCGGTTGCGCAGCGCATGCGCGAACTGCGCGGCGAGTAAATCACAACGTCGAAGGCCCGAAGCACATCGCTTCGGGCCTTTTCGCTGCGTGGGGTTAGTCGACGGCGCCGCGCGCCATGAGCGCTTCACCGATCATCTTCGCCCGCCGCACGGAGCGGATGACCAGGGGAGTGCCGAACGCTAGGAGGGAGAAGCCAGCCCCGCGGGCTTTGCGGGCGTCGAGGACTTCGTTCGCGGTCGCGAGTGTCAGCGGAATCAGGCGAATGGTGAGTGCAATGGTGAGCGAGATGAGTTCGCCTGTGCGTCCCAACGGTGCGAGTGCTCGGTCGAGGGCGTCAAGGAGTTCCTGGACCGGGGTGGTCAGTGTGAGCAGGTTCGCCGCCGCGATGGTGGCAAGCAGCCCGATGAGTAGCGTCGCCGCCGATTCGACGCCGTTTTGCCACACCATGAACGCGCCTAAAAAGATCAGGAAGGGCAGGAGTGGCACGAGTTGGCGCCACGCAATCTTCATTGGGATGCGTGCCCACAAGTAGAGCACCAGCACAAACCCGAGTGCGGCGGCTGCGTGCCAGGGCCGGGTGGGCAGGACAGTGACCCCGATGATGAAGACCACCAGCAGCACGAACTTCAGCGCTGGCTGGATGCGGTGGAGCAGTGTGTCGCCGGGGATGTAGACACCGAGGGGGAGTTCGCGGATCATGGTTTGTTATCCATGAGGTCGGTGTAGAACGCGATGGCGTCGGCGGGGTTGCTGTCGTAGACGAGTGCGCCGTCGTCGATGACGAGGACGCGTTCGAAGTCGCGCAGCATGTCCAGGTCGTGTGTGACCACGATGAGTTGCTGCTCGAGTGCGTTAAGTTCGCGCACGATTCGTTTGCGGTTGCGCAGGTCAAGCAGTGTGGTCGGCTCGTCGGCGATGATGGTATCTGGTTCGATCACCATCACGGATGCAAGTGCGAGCATCTGTTTTTCGCCGCCCGACAGGGTGTGCGGTGAGTTTTCGGCGAGGTCGGTGAGTTCGAAGCGGGCGAGAGCGTCGTCGACACGCGATCGCACTTCGTCGCGGGGGAGTTTGAAGCGGCGAAGAGAGAAGGCGACGTCGTCGGAGACGCGTGGCATGACGATTTGGGATTCGGCGTCGGAGAAGACGAATCCGACGCGTTTGCGGACGTCGCGGCCTTGGGTGGTGGGGGAGAGGTCGTCGTAAAGCACTTGCCCTGAAGTGGGTTCGATGAGTCCGTTGATGAGGCGCACGGTGGTGGATTTGCCGGAACCGTTGGAGCCGATGATGCCGATGCGTTGCTCACTCAGGCGCGTGGTGAGTGGCTGAAGGACGGTGTTGCCGTCGTAGGTGACGGCTGCGCCTTTGAATTCGATGACGGGCATCGTGCTTATCGACGACTACCGCGCAGGTCAGGGAACGCCTGGTGCACCGCGATTGCGATGGCGATCATGAGAGCGACCTTGCCGGCGTCAGGCAGCAGGAATGGCACCTGTGCGGCCCATGCTGCGCCGAAGGACATCTCAGCGCGGGCCATGAGGCCGAATACGCCGCAGAGGTACTGGAAGAACAGGGCAACGTAGCCGGCGACGATGAGGACGCCGATCGTAGCCGCGGTGTTGCGGCGGAATGGCGCACGGTAGGCGATCAGGCCCGCGACGGTAGCGGAGACGAGGTAGCCCACAAGGTAGCCCACGGTCGTGCCGCCGAGTGCGGAGATGACGGTGCGGCCGCCTGCAAGCACGGGTAGTGCGAGGCCGACCAGGAGGAAGATACCTGCGGTGAACAGGCCGCGGCGCCAGCCGAGGACGAGGCCGGCGAGGATGATGGCTGCGTTTTGCAGCACGATAGGCACGCCTGCGGCGCCGACGGGGATGGAGACGAAGCCGAGAGCGATGATGATGGCCGCGAAGACGGCGATGAGCGCAATGTCCTGCGCGGTGGAAGATTTACTCATGCGCGGCAGTGTACCTGAACGCCGTTCAATAACGCGTGTTCGGGTAGCGTGTTGAGTCATGCGTTTGACGGAGTTTCATCAACTGGTCGAGGACGAATTTGGCGCGGGTCGAGCCAAGTGGATTATCGATACGCAGGTGATACCGGGCTACGAGCGCACCGCGGCGGACATGATCGAAAGTGGTGTCGATCCCCGCGAGGCGTGGCGCGGACTCTGTGAAGCGTTTGACATTCCGGAAGAGCGCCGACTTGGCATTGACAGGCCCGGGTTTTGAATTCCCGTTCGAACACGCTTGCGTGTACAGTGTTCGATGTCGTAGCCGCATTCTAAAGTGGCTCCTGTATTCGCCCCCGAGGAACTTTCCTTGTTTTGGAGGGAACCGAAGGGTAGGCGCGTGCGTCTAATAGGCACGGACTAACACACAGTGTGGATGCGACAACCATCGCGCCACCAACAATTTGGAGGATGAACACCACATGGCAACGAAGAAGAAGACTGCGGCTTCAGCCGCAAACTCGCGCCAGAATGCTCTTGATGCTGCGCTGGCGATGATCGAGAAGGATTTCGGTAAGGGTGCTGTGATGCGCTTGGGCGATGAGAATCGTCCTCCGATTCAGTCCATCTCTTCCGGCAACACGGCTATCGACGTTGCCCTTGGTATCGGCGGCTGGCCACGCGGCAGGGTCGTGGAGATCTACGGCCCGGAGTCGTCCGGTAAGACGACCGTTGCCCTGCATGCGATTGCGGAGGCGCAGCGCGCAGGCGGCATCGCGGCGTTCATCGATGCCGAGCACGCCCTCGACCCTGACTACGCCCGCAAGCTTGGCGTGGATACCGACAATCTGCTGGTCTCCCAGCCAGATACGGGTGAGCAGGCGCTTGAGATCGCGGACATGCTGGTGCGCTCCGGAGCGATCGACATGATCGTGATCGACTCTGTCGCGGCGCTGACTCCGAAGGCTGAGATTGAGGGCGAGATGGGTGACTCCCACGTTGGCCTCCAGGCACGCTTGATGTCGCAGGCACTGCGCAAGATGACCGGTGCGCTGTACAACTCCGGGACTACCGCGATCTTCATTAACCAGCTGCGTGAAAAGATTGGCGTGATGTTTGGCTCCCCGGAGACGACCACTGGCGGTAAGGCCTTGAAGTTCTACGCGTCGGTGCGTTGCGATGTCCGCCGTATTCAAACCCTGAAGGACGGCCAGGATTCCATCGGTAACCGCACCAGGATGAAGGTTGTGAAGAACAAGGTTTCCCCGCCGTTCAAGATCGCCGAATTCGACATCATGTATGGCGAAGGCATCTCGCGTGAGTCCTCCATCATCGACATGGGTGTGGAAAATGGCATTGTGAAGAAGTCTGGCTCCTGGTTCACCTATGAGGGCGACCAGTTGGGGCAGGGCAAGGAGAAGGCGCGCCTGTTCCTCAAAGACAACCCGGACCTGGCCGACGAAATCGAAGACAAAATCTTCCGCGCGCTTGGTGTGGGCAAGTATGCCAATGTTGACGACGATGCCTTGTCGGATGATCCCGTAGACATGGTGCCCAACATCGATTTTGACGACGAAGACGACGCCAAGGCCGACGAGAAGTAGCCGATGGCGGACCCCGAAAAGATTGCGCGCCTCAAAGCTGCTCTCGAGGCGTACGAGCCGGGGTCGGGTTTCATCGACCACGCACATGAGGAGGCGAAGGCGCCGGTACGCAAACGCGCATTAGGGCTGCTGGATCAGCGGGCGCGCTCGCGTGAGGAGCTGCGTGGTCGGCTGATCAAGGCTGAGTTTGAGCCCATGCTTGTCGACGAAGTTCTCGACGACCTCGCCAGCTCAGGCCTGATCAATGACGCAGCATTTGCTTCTGAGTGGGTGCGTCAGCGCGCTGCGCGTCGCGGCAAATCTGCCCGCGCGCTCGATATGGAGCTGCGCGACAAAGGGGTGGGCAGTGCCGATCGTGCGGCTGCGCTCGAGCAGATCACGGACGACGATGAGGAGCGCATCGCCCGCGGAGTCGCGGAGAAGGCGGCGCGCAAGGTGAAACACGCACCCGAGGGCCGGGGCGAGTACGACAAGTATTTGCGCCGGATCGTCGGGGCACTTGCCCGCCGTGGGTTTCACCAGGGGCTGGCAATGCGCCTGGGCCGGGAAGCGCTCGACGAACGCATCGCCGAGTGCGAAGCCCACGCGTGACGCGGGGTGGTGACTCCGCACGCGGGGTTAGTGTTTCTCCACGGGGTTGTCGATCTGCTGGTACCCAGGGGCTTGCCAGTCGAGGTTGACGGTGTCCTTGGTGTCCAGGCCCACTTCCTTGCCAGCGGTGGGCACCTTGGCAAAGGGGTTGCGGCGCGCTCGGCCGGCGCGTAGTTGGCGCTCGACGCGGGTTGCGAGCATTGTCAGCGCGTAGTTGATCAGGATCATGATGATGGCCACCACGATGAGCGACGCCAAGTAGTTCCGGTTTGCAGAGGCGACCTGCGTGCCGGAGCGGACAACCTCGACGTAGCCAATTTGGTAGCCCAGGGCGGAATCCTTCAGCGCAATGACCATCTGGGAAATCAGTGCCGGCAGCATGGCTGCGACGGACTGGGGCAGCAAGATCTTGCCCATGGTTTGCCAGTGGCTAAGCCCAAGCGCCTGGGCTGCTTCCGTTTGCCCGCGGGGTAGCGATTTGATGCCGGCGCGGAGGATCTCGGCGATAACGGAGCCGTTGTAGAGCGTCAGTGCCACAACGACGGCCCAAAACGCGAGCGACGCTGGTGGAACGATCTTGTATACCGCGAAGACCTGGTACAGGAAGATCATGAGTAGCAGCACTGGAATGGCGCGGAAGAACTCGACAACCACAGCGCAGAAGCCACGCACGATCTTGTTTGGGGCAAGGCGGCCAAGCCCGAAAATCACGCCGAAGACAATTGCGAGCAGCACCGATACGACGGCGGCCTTAATGGTGCCGACGAGGCCAGGGATGATGTATGTGGTCCAGGTGTTTCCCTGGATGAAGGGGGTCCAGCGTTCGGCGTCGAGTTGGCCGTGTGTGGCTAGTTTGCTCAGTACCCACCAGCCGACGAGCAAAAGCACAGCGATGGTGATTGCGGTGTAAATGTAGTTGCGGCGTACGGCTTTGGGGCCGGGGGCGTCGTAGAGAACAGTTGCGCGGACAGAGGATGCCATTATCGTTTCACCGCCAGACGGTTAGACAGCCAGCCGATGACGAGCCCTGTTGGCAGTGTGAGCACGATGAAGCCGAGGGCGAAGATGCCGAAGATGGCGAAGAGCTGGTTTGCGTGGAATTCGATGGTGGATTTCATCAGCAGCGATGCTTCCGCGACGCCGATGACCGATGCGATCGTGGTGTTCTTCGTCAAAGCGATCAGCGTGTTGCCCAGCGGAACGATTGCTGCACGCAGAGCTTGGGGGAAGATAATCAACGAGAAGATCTGCCCGAAGCTCAGTCCGAGGGAGCGTGCGGCTTCGGCTTGTCCGAAGTGAACGGTGTTGATGCCGCTTCGGAGCGATTCGGCGACGAAGCACGAGGTGTACAGGATGAAGCCGAGGATCGCGAGGCGGAAGTTTTGGTCTGCAAGGTAGGTGCTGGATTCGCGGCTCGCGAGCTCAAGGCCAAGGTTTTGGTAGAGGCCGAACGAGCAGAACAGGATCACAAGTGTCAGCGGGGTGTTGCGCACGGTGTTGATGTAAAACGCTGACAGGTTCCGCAGGATGGCAACGGGGGAGACCCGCATAGCAGTGAGTAGGGTGCCCAGGATCATTGATCCGATGGCGGAGTAGACGGTCAGCTTGATTGTGGTCCAGAATGCTGGCCACAGTTTGGGCGCGAGATCAGCCCACATTGCATCCATGGTGGGAACTTCCAATACGTGAAGGAGATGAAGAAGGGTTGGGGCTCGGTGGCCGGGTGGGGTTCACCCAGCCACACGGCAGGTGCTACTCGACGAAGGACAGGTCGCCGACCTTGTCCTTTTCAACACCTTGGCCGCCGTCGAGGTTGTCGTTGACGAACTTGTCAAAGGATCCGTCCTCGTAAAGGGCGTTGAGTGCCTTGTTGACGGCCTCGAGTGCGCCCGGGTCTTCCTTCTTCAGGCCGACGCCGTAGTGCTCGTTGGTGAACTGCTCGCCGTCCTTCTTCAGCTCGACGACCTTGAAGTCGCCCGGGGACTGTGCGGAGTAGCCGCCGAGGATGGTTGCGTCGGTGGTGAGGGCGTCGACGTTGCCGTTGCGCAGGGCTTCGACGCAGGAGGAGTAGGTGTCGTATTCCTGGAGCTGGACGCCCGGCAGGGTGTCCTTGACCTTCTGTGCCGGGGTGGAGCCGGTGACGGAGCAGAGGATGCGGCCGTCGAGGGCTTCGAGGCCGGTGATCTCGGCGTCGTCGGAACGGACGAGCAGGGCCTGGTGGGTCAGCAGGTAGGGGCCTCCGAAGTCGACTGCTTCGGAGCGTGACTTATTGATGGAGTAGGTCGCGGCGATTGCTGCGACTTCACCGTTTTGCAGCACGGTTTCGCGCTGTGCGGATGGAGTTTCGCGCCACGTAATTTCTGGGTGCTCCCAGCCATTTTCGTCGGCGATGTGGTTGACCACATAGGTGGCGACATCGACGTCGAGGCCGGTCATAGAGCCGTCTGCTTCGCGCAGGCCAAGACCGGGCTGGTCGTATTTGGTGCCGAGGGTGACGTTGCCGGCCTCGATCTGTGCGAGGAGGCCTTCGGCGTCGCCAGCGGAGTCGCCACCGCAGGCGACGAGTGTGGTGGCTGCGAGTAGGACTGCGGCGGTGGTTGATGCGAAACGTGCGGTGCGCTTCATGGTGGTTCTCCTTGTAAGAAACGTGGGTGGGTTAATGGGGCAGGATCTTGCCGAGGAAGTCTTGTGCACGGCTGGACTGCGGGTTGGTGAAGAATGACTCTGGGTCGGTGTCTTCGACGATCTCGCCGTCGGCCATGAACAAGATGCGGTCGGCAACTTTGCGGGCGAAGCCCATTTCGTGGGTGACCACGACCATGGTCATGCCGCTTTCGGCGAGTTCAGCCATGACGTCGAGGACCTCGCCGACCATTTCGGGGTCGAGGGCGGAGGTGGGCTCGTCGAAAAGCATGACTTTCGGCTCCATGGCAAGGGCGCGTGCGATAGCGACGCGCTGCTGTTGGCCGCCGGAGAGCTGTGCCGGGTATTTCTCTGCCTGGTTGCCGATGCCGACACGGTCGAGCAATTCGCGAGCCCGTGCGGTGGCTTCAGCCTTTTTCACCTTGCGGACCTTCATGGGGCCCAAAGTGACGTTATCCAGAATGGTCAGGTGGGGAAACAGATTGAACTGCTGAAACACCATGCCGACGTCTGAACGGAGTTGGGCCAGTTGCTTCCCTTCAGCCGGGAGGCTGCGGCCGTCAATTTCGATCGTGCCTTCCTCGATGGTTTCGAGGCGGTTGATCGTCCGACACAGGGTGGATTTTCCCGATCCGGACGGTCCCAGCACTACGACTACTTGTCCGCGGGGGACTTCAAGGTTGATGTTTTGTAGTGCGTGGAAGTCGTCGAAGTACTTTTCCACACCCACCATGCGAATCATGGGTTCGGCAATCTCCTGTGTCATACAGCGCACAGTAGGCCATAAACGTGACGCGCGTGATAGGAATTGGGAAAGTATTTGTAATTACCAGTTAGGTCTCGGCGCTGCGCCTGGTTAGACTGTCTCGCCGTGACTACGGCAAATACCTCTGAAAACACCACTTCCCGCACCTATGAGGTGCGTACGTTCGGCTGTCAGATGAACGTGCACGATTCTGAGCGTCTTTCGGGCTTGCTCGAGGATGCCGGATATGTGGCGGCGGACGAGGGGACTGAGCCCGACCTGGTGGTCTTCAATACCTGTGCGGTGCGTGAAAACGCGGATCAGCGCCTGTATGGCTCGCTCGGACAGTTGAAGAACACGAAGGCGAATCATCCGGGCATGCAGATTGCGGTCGGCGGGTGTTTGGCGCAGAAGGATCGCGACACGGTGATTGAGAAGGCACCGTGGGTCGACGCCGTCTTTGGCACGCACAACATCTCCGCATTGCCGGCGTTGCTCGATCGCGCACGGGTGGAGGACGAAGCCCAGGTAGAGATTGTTGAGTCGCTCGAGGTGTTTCCGTCTGTCCTGCCGGCGAAGCGCGAGTCTGCCTACGCCGGTTGGGTGTCTGTGTCGGTGGGCTGCAATAACACGTGTACGTTCTGCATCGTGCCGTCGTTGCGTGGTAAGGAGCAGGATCGCCGCCCGGGCGATATTTTGGCGGAGGTGCAGGCGCTCGTCGATCAGGGTGTGTCCGAGGTGACGCTGCTTGGTCAGAATGTGAATGCGTATGGCGTGAACTTTGTCGACGAGGACATGGAGCGCGACCGTTCTGCGTTCTCCAAGCTCTTGCGTGCCTGTGGCGACATCGAGGGCTTGGAGCGTGTGCGTTTTACGTCGCCGCACCCGGCGGAGTTCACCTCGGATGTGATTGACGCGATGGTGGAGACTCCGAACGTGTGCCCGCAGCTGCATATGCCGTTGCAGTCGGGCTCCGACAAGGTGCTCAAGGACATGCGCCGTTCCTACCGGTCGAAGAAGTTCCTTGGGATTTTGGAGGAGGTGCGTGAGAAGCTTCCGCACGCTTCCATCACCACTGACATCATTGTCGGGTTCCCGGGTGAGACTGAGGAGGATTTCCAGGCGACGCTCGATGTGGTGGAGAAGGCTCGTTTTACCTCTGCGTTTACGTTCCAGTATTCGCCGCGTCCGGGCACGCCGGCTGCGGAGATGGAGCAGCAGATCCCGAAGGCTGTGGTGCAGGATCGTTTCGAGCGCCTGCTTGCCTTGCAGGATCGTATTAGTGCTGAGGAGAACGAGAAGCTGATTGGCACGGAGCAGGAGTTGCTCGTGCAAGCGGGTGGTGGACGCAAGAATGATCGCACGCACCGCATGTCGGGTCGCGCTCGCGATGGCCGCCTGGTGCACTTCGCGGTTGAGGGTGACATTGATGGCGAGATCCGCCCGGGCGATTACGTCACTGTCACCATCACTGAGTCCAAGCCGCACTTCCTTATCGCAGATTCTGGGGTGCGTGATCACCGTCGTACGAAGGCCGGCGACAATTCGGCGGCGGGCCAGGTGCCGACGACTGCACCTGTCGGCGTGGGGCTTGGCTTACCGACGATCGGTCAACCGCCCAAGCAGCCCACCGGCGATTCGTCCTGCGGCTGCTAGGGGCTACAGTGGCTGCTATGACGCAGCAGGATTCGCAGACGTTGGCTCGCGCGGAGAAGTCCGCCGCTTCGCAGATCACGATGGGGGCGAAACGGTGGGTGCTCGCCGCGTGTGCGGTGGTGTACCTCGTGGCGTTGGTGTTGCCGTTTGCAGGTGGGGTGGCCGGTTGGCAGGTTTTGGGGCTGACCCAGGCGTCGCGCGATGCGCGCACTTCGGTGGCGGAGTACTTGTTTGTGTGGTTTTCCTTCATCGGTGTTGGGGTTTTGACATCGCTCGCAGTTGCTTTGCGACGATTCGCCGTCACCCTGCCTGCCTGGATGGTCACAACGGTCTCTGCCGTGTTTTCCATCCTCGGCATTTGGTTGCGCAACCAAAGTGCTCCGGAAACCTCACGCGACATCGGCTACTACCTGGCCATGTTGGCTGTGTTCGTTGCGGTGTTCACGCTGTTCCCGCTGATCCTGTCTCGCTCTGAGGCACAGGTGAAGGTGGCCGACGAGCGCGCGAAGGTGCAGCAGCGCGACGACGTGGCGTTGCTGCAGCAGTCGGCGACGCATCAGGCGAACGCGCACGAGGAGAACCCGTTGCTTGTGGACGACCGCCGCGCCCGTGCCGCCGAACGCCACCGCAAGATTTAGACCTTTTGCCACCCTGTCGTCGCGGAAACCACTTCCGCGCCGACCCCTTTCATTATGGCGGCTGCTGGCGCGGAGTCGGCGGGGTAGGAGCAGTACACCGTCTCCAAGTCTTCCCAGGTTGCGTGTGCTCGCTCGAGTGAAGCGCGCAGCAGGGATTTGCCGATGCCACGGCCGCGGTGCTCTGGCAGGACGTAGACAAGACCGAGTTCGCAGACCTTCGGGTCGTCGGCGTGGAAGCGCACGACTTCGCAGAGCCCGACGATGACGCCGTCGACGTAGGCCAGCCCGGTCAGTTGCGAGCCGCCTCGGTCTTGCAGCCTCGCGCCGGCGTCGCGGATGCGCTCAAGGTCCCAATTGATCGTGTCCATCACGAGCTCGCCGCGAGGGTAGTCGCGCGATGCCGCGGTGAGCAGGCTGGAGAACTGTTCCACTTCGTTCGCGCCGGCCTTGCGCTTGGAAAAGAACCCCGGGCCTTCGATGACTGCAAACTCGGCGGCCCCAGAATCGGGCAGCGCTTCTAGTGCGGTGATCTTGAAGGTGGCCTGGTCTTCCCGGAAGGCCGCCGTGTAGCCGGCTTCGGTCAACGCGGGGGATGCCGGAGCGTCGGGCAGGTGGGTGACCCAGAGTTGGCGGATGGGGCGTTCGAGGCGGGCGGAGAGGTCGTCGAGAAGCAACAGCGCTGCGGCCCACGGTTCGGGCGGTTCATCTTCGCCGGGCATGGGCGCGATCTCGGCGTCGAAGGTGAAGTTCGCTTCGATCACGCGACGGTCTTCGAGCAAAGGCAGGGAGATGAAGAGCCAGGCGTCGGTGTGGCCGAGGTCGTCGTCGAAGAGTTCGCGGTAGCCCAGATCGGTCACCGGGCGGGGAGCCTGTTGGGAGGTGAGCGCGAAGAGGATTGCTTCGGATTCGGCGGACGGCTCGAGGCGCTTCGCAATGTGCGATGCGGACACGCCAGAGGTGGCAAGACCGGTGATGTCTTGGATGGCGAGCGTTGCGGAAAATGCGTAACCCCCGACCACTGCCTCCGATGAGTTGGGCCGGGGGACGTACTGCTGTGGTGTGAGCACTAGCCCTCGTTCACAGCCTTCGCGGCAACGTCGGCGAACTCCTGCCACTGCTTCGCCTGCTCACGCAGCGTTGCTGCCTTGGCGGCGTTGCCCTTGGCCTCGGCCTCCTGGGCTTGGCGCTCGAAGTCGTCGGCCTTAACCTGGAACTGGTTGACCTTCTCCTGCTGGGCGGGGTTGGTCTTGCGCCAGCGGGAGTCTTCGGCGTCGGAAACACGCTGTTCGATGCGGGCGATCTTGTCCTCGTATTCGCGGACGCGACCGCGTGGTACGAAGCCGATCTCGTCCCACTTGTCCTGCAGTTCGCGCAGTTTCGCCTTTGCGGCGCCGAGGCCCTTTGCGGGGTCGATCTGCGCGTCGTATTCGGCAATCAGCGCGTCCTTGGCCTCCGCGTTGGCCTCGAATTCGCGGTCGCGCTCGGCGTTGACGGCGTTGCGGGCTTCGAAGAAGTGGTCCTGGGCGGCGCGGAAGCGCTCCCAGAGCTTGTCGTCTACCTCGCGTGGGGCGCGGCCGGCGGCTTTCCATTCCGTCATCAGGTCGCGGTAGGCGCGGGCGGTGTTGCCCCAATCAGTGGAGTCCTTGAGAGCCTCGGCACGGTCGACGAGTTCTTCCTTGACCTTCTTGGCTTGGGCGCGGTTGCGGTCCAACTCGGCGAAGTGGGCGCCGCGGCGGCGGTTGAAGCTGTCGCGGGCGCGGGAGTAGCGCTTCCACAGTTCGTCATCGGTTGCGCGGTCGATGCCACGGATGCCACGCCACTCCTCGAGGATGTCGCGGATGCGGTCGCCGGCGCGCTTCCATTCGGTGGAGTTTTCTGCCAGGTCTTCGGCTTCGGCGGCGAGGGCTTCCTTGCGGGCGATCGCTGCCTTACGTCGCTCCGCCTTCTGCTCCTTGGCCTGCTCACGCGCATCGGCGGATGCGGCGATGGCAGCATCGAGGCGGGCTTCGACGGCGTCGAGGTCGCCGATCACTGCGGCGTCGTCAAGCGATGCCTTGAGTGCCTCTGCGGATTTGCGGATCGCATCGGCGTCTTCCGGGTGAGCGCGCAGGCGAGTCTCGATGAGTTCGACTTCGGTAACCAGGTCGTCGTAACGCTGCCCGTAGTGTGCGAGGCCTTCCTCGGGCGTACCTGCCTGCCAGGACGCGATCTGGCGTTCAGTGCCGCCGCGGGTGAGGAAGACGTTGCCGTCTGCATCAACACGGCCAAACTTCGACGGGTCCGACGGCGTACGCGCCGGAACAGGCGCCGGTGTCACTGACGGGGCGGCAGGCGCCGCAGCCGGGCGTGGCCGAGGCTTCGGACCCTTCTTCGCCATGGCGGCAGGCGAGGGGATCTTGCCAGAGGTGTTGGTGGGGTTCGACTCGGTCATGGTGGTCGTCCTTTCCGCGGCCTTGGGGCCGCACTGTGCCGCGCGCCGCGGCTGCCTTTGCGCAATGCATGCGATCGTACAGCCACACACATCGCTGCGGGGTGATTTGGGTCTCTGGGTAGGGTTGGGCGGGTGAGAGCAAACCTTTGGATCATCCCCGGATCGCCTGCGTTGGCGCTCTCGCCTCACGACGACGCCTCGCAGCGCCTCCTCGCCGCCACCCGTGCGTTGGCAGAAACTGCAGGTGGCCGCGCCATCGACATCGTCTGCTCGCTCGACGAGCAGTGGCACACGGCGCACACGGGGTCGTTTCGTGCCTGGGGCGGCCCTGACATCACGGTGCGTAGTGGGAACCACTTAGGAGAGCTGGTCGCTAGGTTTGCGCTGGGGGACCCGGAGGTTCGCGAGGTACGTTCGCGCATTGACGACCCTGACCCCGCCGCCATCACCGTTGTCGTCGTCGACGGGCCTGCGGGGTTAACTCCGCGCGCCCCGCTGGCCTTGGTGCCCGGCGCGCCGGAGACGCACGAGGCCATTGTGCGGTGGTTGGACGGTGGTGAAGCGGTGCTCGTCGATACGCAGGTGCTCGAACCGGAACTGTGGCGCGAACTCGCATCACTTGAGCGCAAGGATGCGCGGTTGATCGATGCCGATGACACGCTGGGTGTCGGACGGTATGTAGCGGAGTGGAGCGTATGAACCCCATAGCAGTTGTAGGGCCCACCGCCAGCGGCAAGTCCGCGCTTGGCATTGCGTTGGCGCACGAGTTTGGCGGGGAAGTGGTCAACGTGGATTCGATGCAGCTCTACCGGGGCATGGACATCGGCACCGCGAAGTTGCCGGTGGAGGAGCGCGAAGGCATCCCGCACTACCTGCTGGATATTTGGGATGTGACCAAGACCGCCTCCGTCGCGGAGTACCAGACGCTTGCCGTGGCCACGGTTGAGGAGATCATGGCGCGTGGCAAGGTGCCGGTGCTGGTGGGCGGTTCGATGCTGTATGTGCAGTCGCTTATCGACGCCTGGTCCTTCCCACCCACCGACCCCACCGTGCGCGCCCGCTACGAGGCGCGTCTGGGGGAGATCGGCGTCGACGCGCTGCACGCCGAACTCGCCGAGGTCGATCCGGAAGCAGCCAGCATCATCGAGGACAAAGACCCGCGACGTACCGTGCGCGCCCTCGAAGTCATCGAATTGACCGGCAAACCGTTCAAGGCTTCCCAACCGCCGAAAAATGCCCCTCCACGTTGGGGCACGCGCATCCTTGGCCTGCGCACGAACGCCGAGTGGCTCAACCCCCGCATCGAGCTGCGCACCCGCACGATGTTCGAGCATGGGCTTATCGACGAAACCCGCGCCCTGGTCACAGACGGCCTCGTCCGCAATTCCACTGCCGGGCGAGCCATCGGCTACGCGCAGGTCCTCGCCATGTTCGACGGGGAACTCACCGAAGAACAAGCGCTTGAGCAGACCATCACCGGTACTCGCCGTTACGTGCGCCGGCAGCGCTCCTGGTTTAACCGCGACCCGCGCACGCAGTGGCTCGACGCCGCTGATTCGAGCGTGGTGGATCTCGCGTTAGACTCGCTGGCGTGAAGTTCCTGAAAGCACATGCTACCGAAAACGATTTCGTCGTCCTGATCGATGTCGACGACCAACTCGACATCACCCCTGAGCAGGTCGCCTTCCTGTGCGACCGCCGCGCCGGCGTGGGCGGAGACGGCCTACTGCGCGTGGTGCGTCGCGACGGAATGTGGTTTATGGACTACCGCAACGCCGACGGTTCCATCGCCGAGATGTGCGGCAACGGCATCCGTGCCTTCTCCCATGTGCTCGTCGCCGAAGGGCTTGAAGATGCCCGCGAGTTCGACGTGGACACCCGCGCCGGGGTGAAGCACATCCGCGTGCTTGAAGCTGATGACGCCAACGCCGTCGTCTCCGTCGGTATGGGCCCGGTGGAGGTCACCGGTGTATCCACCGCGGCAATGGGGGACAACCAGTTTGCTGGCATCGGCGTGGACGTGGGCAACCCGCACCTCGCCTGCGTGATTCCGGGTCTCACACCTGAAGGGCTTGCGGAGATGAACTTTGTTGCCCCGACCTTTGACCCGGAGTTCTTCCCTGAAGGTGTCAACGTCGAGGTGCTCACCGAACTTCGCGACGGCGAGGCCCACATGCGTGTCTGGGAGCGCGGCGTCGGGGAGACCCGCTCCTGTGGGACCGGCACGGTTGCTGCAGCGCAGGCAGTGCTTGCAGACGCCGGAATTGAAAACGGTGCCGTCACCATCAACGTCCCCGGTGGCGCCGTCAAGGTCGAGCTCAACGACGGTGTAGCCACCATGACCGGCCCGGCCACCATCGTGTTCCGTGGAGAGCTGGCCCGCGAACTTTAACGAGCAGTTTTTGTAAACCACGTGTGCGGGGGATTTTCCTGCCTTACAATCAACCTGTCATTGTGACCCCACCCCCCTGACAGGAGTTTCCTATGCAACGCAAAGTTATCGCCTCGGCCGTCGCGCTTGGCCTTTCGGCATCCCTGCTCACCGTCCCTGCTGCATACGCAGCTGAGATCGGACCTCGCACCACCAACAACACGTGTTCGGTCAAGTTGGACCAGGCGGAAAAGGACTACCTGGCAAAACTGAACAAAAACTATACCGAAAAGAAGGTTTTCGAAGTTTTTGAAAAGGGTATTGAAGGCGCCTACCCGGAAATCAAGGGGTGGGCAGACTCTACGCTGAAGTCCGCAACAGTGCAGTCAGCGCTCAAGAAGATTGAGGCCCAGCGCACGGACGATCTCACTGCTGCTGAGGAGGAAGCCTTTGAAGCAGCCTACGACAAGTTGATGTCCTATAACCAGGACAACTACGTCGGCTACTTTTATGGCTACGCACGGCTGATGGAGAGCTACCCACGCGTTGCAAAGGAGCTCGTGTACAACGGCGATATCCCCGCGACGTCACCGCTTTCATTCACTGAAGTGGTAGCAAGCAATGAGGCTTTGCCGACTACCGATGTTGCATCGTTTGCCGCAGAGCAGCTGGGTATTCCGACGGGTCGCATTGAGGCCTTCAAGAAGGCCGCCAACAAGACGGCGCACGTTAAGACCGGCAATGCAGTTCAGAAAGAATACAATCCTGCGGTTGAGAAGGCAATGGCTGCCTGCGCTCAGGGTGGCAACGCTACCGTTGCGTTCCCAACGAAGGGTTGGGCTTCGAACCCCTTCAATACTCCTGAGGAAAACGTTGGGGCAATCGTCGGCATCGTTCTCGGCACTCTCGCTGCCGTTGGCCTGCTGTTTGCGGGCGTAGTTGCGCTTGCTCCGCAGTTTGGCATCGCGCTGCCGTTTAACCTGCCGCAGTTGCCGTTCTAAAACCGCAACTTTAAACCGTTACGCCGGGCCGATCTCTTTTGCGGCCCGGCGTGCGTCGTCCCAGGCCTCCTGAAGTTCGAAGGCGCGCTCGTCAGCGACCATCAGGATGCGTTCCAACTGGGTTTTGTCGGTGCCGGGGGATTCGAGATAACCGTCGACGCGCTCAATGAAGCGTCGCGCAGAGGATGCTCGAAGCAGAAACTCGTTGATTTGGGGCACAGAGTTATCGGGGTTTGCCAGGGCGGGGTAGTGCAGCGTGCGGTCTGCGATGTCGGCGGCTGATGCGCCGTTTTGGAGCTTTTCGTACGCGTCGAGAATCTCAAGGATGTCGTCGCGCGCGTACTCCAGCGACGATCGCATTGCAGCTACCTCGGGGTCTGGCTGCAGATGTCGGCTGATGAAGAAGGCGCAAGCGATCAGCAGGACAGACAGGAGCAAACCAGGCCACTTCAGCAACAAGACAAGCACTACTGCGGCAGCGAGTACGAGCGCGCCGAGTAGTGCTCGCGAGAGGTCCTTGTCTGGTGAACTCATGGTTCTGCCCTGCAGGATTAGTGGCCGCCGCAACCGCAGGATCCGCCGCAGCCTCCGCAGCCGCCGCCGGTCGGAGTTGGGATGGAGCCGGCCATGACGGCGGTGCCAGCGATCACGGAGTCGCGGGACGGCAGGTCGCCGTCGGGCAGGCACACGTCGAACGGGAACGCAGCATCGACAGCGACGTGGATGAAGCGCTGGCCGGTCAGTTCGGAGGTGCGGTATTCCGCATCCAGTACGCGGCCGGAGAATTCGGCGCGTGCGTCCGGGGTAGCGGCGGCACCGGATGCGACTGCTTCGGCGCCCGGGGAGGTTACCGTGCCAACGACCGCTCCCGGGTGCAGGGCCAGGTAGGCATCGGTTGAGGTGTAGCGCTCCGTTGTCAGCGCGAGTGCGGTCACGGAGAGTTCTTGCCATTGGAGCGTGGGCTCGTCGACAAGCAGTGGCCCCTGGGCAAGATTCACGGTCAGGGATGCTATCGCGTTGCCGCGTGGGTCCACCACATCGGCGAGCGCAACCACGTCGTTGATTGGGGTGACGTGCGCGTAGGTGCGGGTCACGGAATCGAATCCTGCAAAGGTAGCGAACGGCTCAACTGCCAAAATGTTGAGCTGGGCGCCTGAGGGGTCGGCGTATTGGATCAGCTGGCCGCCGCGCACTTCACCAGTAACCGCGAGACGGTCGGTGGCAATGGCGGCTTCCACAGCGTCCTGCCACTTGTCAAAGTTCAGGCCGATTGCGGCGAGGTCGTTGCTGATTGCTGTGCTCATGACGCTCGATCCTAGTCGCAGACGCACTTGGGGAAGAATCTCGGGCCTATTGGCGTTTGATGGGGTAGATATGAATAGGACGTTTCAAGCTCCATTAAAGGATGTAATGACTGAACCCCACCTTGACCGTTTCGGCGGTAACCGTGAGCGCTTTTTGCGTGACGACGACACCACGCCCGAGCAGCGCGCCCACGACGAACTTCTCCGTGAGGCTTTTCGGCACAACACCGTCCCTGACGAATCCGCACCGACGGTAGGCGCGCTTGACCTGGAGGAGCGCAACGCGTTTCGTTCCGTGACCGGGTCGACCGAGATCCGCTCGCAGGACCAAAAAGACATCACCGAGGTGGAGTACCGCAAACTCCGCATCGAACAGGTCTTGCTCGTTGGCGCGTGGACCGAAGGCACCCTTGCGGAGATTGAGGCTCGCATGTGGGAGCTTTCAGCACTGGCGGAAACAGCCGGCGCTGAAGTCGTCGACATGCTGTATCAAAAGCGCGACAAACCTGATCCGGGTACTTACATCGGCTCCGGCAAGGTTGCGGAGTTGCGTGAGATTGTGCTGTCTACCGGCGTTGACACGGTGATTTTTGATGGTGAGCTTTCGCCGTCGCAGATGATCGCGCTGGAGGAAGCCCTCAAGATCAAGGTGATCGACCGCACGATGTTAATTCTCGATATCTTCGCCCAGCACGCGAAGAGTAAAGAGGGCAAAGCACAGGTCAGCCTTGCGCAGATGGAGTACCTCTACAGCCGTACCCGCGGTTGGGGTGGCAACCTGTCGCGTCAGGCGGGCGGTCGTGCTGGCTCCAACGGCGGTGTGGGCCTGCGTGGTCCTGGTGAGACGCGTATCGAGGCCGACCGTCGCCGCCTGCGCACCGAGATGGCCAAACTGCGCCACCAGCTGCGCGATATGGAGACTGCCCGAGAGATCAAGCGCGCGCAGCGCCAGCGCTCCACTATCCCGAAGATCGCGATCGCGGGCTACACCAACGCGGGTAAATCCTCGTTGATCAACGCGATGACGGGTGCGGGCGTGCTGGTGGAGGACGCGCTGTTTGCCACTCTCGACCCATCGACGCGCAAGGCCAAGTTGGCAGACGGGCGCAACGTAGTGCTGACCGACACTGTCGGGTTTGTGCGCCACCTGCCTACCCAGCTGGTTGAGGCGTTTAAGTCCACGCTCGAAGAGGTCAGCGGCGCCGACCTTGTCCTGCACGTCGTGGACGGTTCGGATCCGTTCCCACTGAAGCAGATCGAAGCAGTCAATGCGGTCCTTGCAGAGGTCACACGCGACTCGGGCGAGGAGATGCCGCCGGAGATCGTTGTGGTGAACAAGATCGACGACGCTGACCCGATCGTTCTTGCCGAACTTCGCCACGCCTTTGAAAAGACGGGCCGTACGGCGGTGTTCGTCTCTGCGCTGACAGGCGAGGGCATTGACGAGTTGGAGGCGCGCATCGAACAGCACCTCAACTCCATCGATGCGCACGTGACCATGGTCGTGCCCTACACCCGCGGAGATGTGGTCAGCCGCGTGCACGAGGAGGGCACAGTGCGCTCCGAGGAGTACGAGGCAGAGGGCACGCGTATCGACGTCCGCCTGCCACGTGTCCTCGCCGACCAGTATGCGGAGTTCGTCGTCTCCTAAGCCTGGCGGTTCGGGTTGGCGTTGACCCCGGTGTTAGCGCCAGTAAGGGTCGAACGCCTTGTAGGTTTCGGCCCCGGTGAGCATCTCGGCGGCGCTTTCGTCTACGACAACCTTCGCGGCGTTGTGCAGCTGCAGTGCCGATGCCGGGCACGATGCGGACAGAGGCCCCTCGACGAGTGCTTGTACCGCGTTAGCCTTCGCCGGGCCAGTGGCGATAAGCACCAGGTGGCGTGCCTCAAGGATGGTGCCGATGCCCTGTGTCAGGGCTTGGCGCGGGACCTCGTCGGCAGAATCGAAGAAGCGTGCATTGTCCTCGATCGTGCGTGGATGCAGGTCGATGAGACGGGTACGGGAGCGCAGCGAACTCGTCGGCTCGTTGAACGCAATGTGTCCGTTTGCGCCAATGCCGAGAATTTGGATATCTACACCGCCCGCGTGGCGGATGGCGTGGTCGTAGGAGGTAGCTGCTGCCTGGGGGTTGGCGGCCTCGCCGTCGGGAGACGCAACGGACGAATCCGGAATGTCGATAGAGCCGGTGAACTCGCGGCGGATCGTCGAGTAGTAAGACTGCTCGTGGTCACGAGGGATGCCGTAGTACTCGTCCAGCAAGAAGGCCTTGCAGTTGGCGAAGCTCAAGCCTTCTTCGCGATGTCGGCGGATGAGCTCTTTATAGGTTGGGTTGGGTGAGGATCCGGTCGCAAGGCCGATGGTGGCGCCTTGGCGTGCGAACGGCTCGATGCAATCGGCGGCGTATGCGCCGACTTCCTCGGGGGTGCGTCGAATGATGATGTCCATGAGGAGCAACTTACCCGCTCGAACTGCTGCGGCTGCGATTAGCTATGCAAAGCGCGCGAGGGCCATAATGAAGACTCGTGACGAACTCAATTGGTTGGACCCTGCATGGCGACGGACGCCATGTGAAACCCGGGGCGGTTGTCGCTCCCGACGAACGACTGTCGTGGTCGCGCACCATCGGCATCGGCATGCAGCATGTGGTGGCTATGTTTGGCGCAACACTGCTGGTGCCCACGCTCACTGGCTTCCCAGTAAACACCACGTTGCTGTTTTCCGGACTTGGCACGATTATCTTCCTGCTGATCACCCGGAACCAGTTGCCGAGCTACCTCGGCTCTTCTTTTGCCTTCATCGCCCCGCTGACCGCGTCTCAGCAGTATGGCATTGGATCGCAACTCGGTGGCGTGCTGCTGACGGGTGTGGCGCTCATCCTTGTCGGCGTGATCGTGCAAAAAGCCGGCAAACGCGTCATTGACGCCGTAATGCCCCCTGTAGTCACAGGTGCGATTGTGGCGTTGATCGGCTTTAACCTCGCACCGACTGCGGTCAGTAACGTACAAACCCAGCCTGCTGTTGCAGGCGTGACTTTGCTGACCATCGTGGTGGTCACGGTTGCAACTCGCGGGATGCTTTCCCGACTGTCCATCCTGATTGGTGTGTTGGTGGGTTGGCTCTTCGCCGCGCTCACTGGCGGTTTGAGCGAGGACGCGCTGGCCACCATCGGTGACGCCGCCTGGGTTGGCCTGCCGCAGTTCCACACTCCGGAGTTCCACCTTTCTGCCGTGCTAGTGACACTTCCGGTGCTTGTTGTGCTCATTGCTGAAAACGTCGGACACGTCAAGGCGGTCGCCGAGATGACCCACCGCAACCTGGACCACATGCAGGGCCGGGCACTGATCGGCGATGGCATCGCCACGACCCTGGCGGGTGGCTTCGGCGGCTCCGGCACCACTACTTACGCCGAAAACATTGGAGTCATGGCCGCGACCAAGGTGTATTCCACCGCTGCGTACTGGGTGGCTGCCACCTTCGCGATCATCCTCGCGTTCATCCCGAAGTTCGGCGCCGTCATCTTCACCATTCCCGCCGGCGTGCTCGGTGGCGCGTGCTTGGTGCTCTACGGCCTGATCGGCATGCTTGGCGTGCGTATCTGGCAGGACAACAAGGTCGACTTCACTGACCCGGCGAACCTCACCGCAGCTGCCGTCGCGCTGATTGTCGGCATCGGCAACCTCACCTTCGAGGTCGGGCAGGTCACCCTGGAAGGCATCGCCCTCGGCTCCGTTGGCATCATCGTTATCTATCCGATGATGCGGTGGGCTTACGACCATATTGGTGAAGGCCAGTTCCGCTAACCTCACCCATCAAAAAGACTACGCCCGGGCAACCACTGTGGTTGCCCGGGCGTAGTCGTCGCTAAGCAAGAAGCTTTTACTCGTCGTCGAGATTTTTCGCGATCAGTGCGGCGATCTTCTCAACCGCCTCGGCATTATCAGAGGTGACGATGACCTCATCGCCGTGCTCTGCACCCATCGCCATGATCATGAGCGAGGACGCAGCATCAGTCTCATCGTCCTCGTCGCCGCCGACCAGGGTAAGCAGGATCTCGTCATCGTACTCACCAGCAGCGTCCGCAATCACCGTCGCCGGACGAGCGTGCAGACCAACCGTGGAACCGACCTTGACCGTCTTCGAAGCCATAATGCAACTTTCCTTTCACGCGGCTTTTCAAGAATGCGTTTTGCAGTCGAGTGTACGCCCTTGTGCTTAAGCCGACACGAGTTCTTCCTCGCGTTTCGCAGCCTTTCGGATCTCATCGTTAGGCCACCACTGTTTGAGCGCCACAACAGCGAGCGTTGCCACCGCGACACCGGCAGCCAACGCCACGAGCATGCCCCACCACGGGTGGTAGGCGAAGATCACAAACACGCCACCGTGCGGTGCCTGCGCACCCACACCAAGGGCCATCGAGACCGCACCTGCGGTTGCACCGCCAAGCATCATCGAAGGGATCACACGGAACGGATCTGCAGCTGCGAACGGGATCGCACCTTCAGATACGAAGGACAGGCCCAGCAGCCAGGCAGACTTTCCGTTCTCCTGCTCAGCCGGGGTAAACAGCGAGGAACGCAGGAAGGTGGCGATAGACAGCGCGATCGGCGGCACCATGCCCGAGATCATCACCGCAGCCATGATTTCGTACGCACCCTGGGTACCCGCAGACAAGCCAGCGGTGCCGAACAGGTAAGCAGCCTTGTTCACCGGACCACCCAGGTCGAAGCACATCATCAAGCCGATAATCACGCCAAGCATCACGGCAGACGAACCGGACATGGACTCCAGCCACGCGGTGAGTCCTTCCATGACAGCGCCGAGCGGACGGCCCAGCAGCAGGAACATCAGTACGCCGATGAACAGCGATGTCAGCAGCGGGATGATCACCACCGGCATGAGCGAGCTCAGCCAGCGCGGAACCTTCCACGTCTGAATCCAGTGCGCAATCACACCTGCGAGCAAACCGGTGATCAGGCCACCGATGAAGCCAGCGCCGACCATCACGGAGATTGCGCCGCCGACGAAGCCAGGTGCGATACCCGGGCGCCCAGCGAGTCCGTAGCCGATGTAGCCGGACAGTGCCGGCACGACGAATTGCATAGCCATCTGCCCAGTGGCGAAGAGCACTGCGCCGAGGTAGAGCAACCAGCCGGAGCGCCTGAACGCAATGAGTTCGCCGTCCACAGTGATCTGATTGCCAGGCAGGTTAGTCGGGGAGTGCTCGGTGACCAGTGCCTGCCAGCCATTCGCCATGTCCGCGCCGCCGAAGAGGAATCCGAGGGCCAACAGCAGGCCACCGGCGGCGACGAACGGCACCATGTAGGAAACGCCGGTCATGATCGCCTGTTGGATGCGCTTGGGCCAGCTCTGTGTCGCGGCAGACGCGGTGTCGTCACTATCTGCCTTCGACGCTGCAGCTACTCGAGGTGCGTTTGGGTCCTTCGATGCGGCGATCGCCTCATCGATCATCGCGTCAGGTTCGTTGACACCACGCTTGACTGGACTGTCGACCACGGGCTTACCCGCGAAGCGACTCTTTCCGCGAACAGCGACATCATGGGCGAAAATCACCACATCAGCGGAATCGATAAACGCCTGGTCGAGCGGATCCCCACCGGAGGAGCCTTGCGGCTCGACACGAAGATCAACATTGTCGCGCTTGCTAGCTGCTTGCGTCAGTGCATCCGCTGCCATGTAGGTGTGTGCAATGCCGGTCGCACACGATGTGACCGCTGCAATACGAATTGGCGCATTGCTTTGCGACGACACCACCGCATCGGCCTTCTTCTTCGGCTCAGCCTTCTTCGGTTCAGCCTTCTTCGGTTCAGCATTGACCACGCCGTGCACAAGATCCACGATCTCCTGCTCGGACGCGGCGGAGCGGAGGTTATCAACGAAATCGCCGCGGACCAGTGCGCGGGCGAGCTTCGAGAGAATCTTTAAGTGTGCCTTGCCGCCGCCTTCAGGTGCTGCAATGAGAAACACCAGCTCGGCGTCACCGTCGGGGCCGTTGAAGTCAACAGGGTTGGACAGCCGGGCAAACGAAAGCGTGGGTTCGGTGACAGCGGCACTACGGCAGTGCGGGATAGCGACCCGTCCGTTCACGCCGGTGCCGGCCTTAGCCTCACGCGCGATGGCTGCCTCAGCCACCGCTGCAGCATCAGTCGCACGGCCAGAATCTGCGATACGTGCAGCGAGCTGGCCAATGACATCGGAGGGAGAAACGCCAAGGTCAGCATCAAGCGTGACAAGTTTTGGCGTGATGAGAGGTTGATTCACGTTGTCTTCTTTCATGCAGTTATACGGGGAACACGTGAGTGTGTTCAAGGTCGATATCGGAAGGAGAGGGGATGCCAGTGCCCGGCAGCGACGCCGCAGCCGAGCCGTACGCCACTGCACGGCGGAGGCACTCGGCTGGTTCATCCCCGGCGATCCGTGCCATCAGGTAGCCAGCCAACGAACTATCACCAGCGCCGACGGTTGAGAGCACCGTGACTGGAGGTGGGGTCGCCGCCCACGCGCCAGCGCGAGTAACTAAGCATGCACCGGCGCCGCCTAAGGTGACCAGTACTTCGTTGACCCCGTGGTGAATCAGTGTCTGTGCTGCCGAAACGATGGCGGCGTAGTCGCCCTCGGAAGCGCTGCGCTCCAATGCGCTGCCGTCGCCACCGGTGAGCTGCGCGAGCTCAAACGCGTTTGGCTTCAACACGTCCGGCGCGCTCGTATCGAGTCGCTCACCAATTGCCTGCAGCGGTGCATCGGAAGTATCCACTGTGACCAGCGCGCCAGCATTAACCCGACGGATGCGCTCCACAAGATCTGCGTACCAGTCAGTTGGGACACCAGGGGGAAGCGATCCTGCAAGAACGACGGCTTCAGCGTCTGCGACGACTGAATCTATAGCTGATTCAACGGCCGCCTTTTCGTCGTCGCAAAGCCTCGCTCCTGGTTCGTTGATCTTTGTCGTTGTTGCGTCATCTTCAACAATCGCAGTATTGGTTCGCACCGATGCCGCGATAGCAACGGGGTGAAACTGCACCGGCAGTTCACGGATGACGTCCGCAAACGGATCGGAGGGGGCACAGGGGGCAATCGCGATGGTTCGAATGCCCGCTTTGGCACACGCGTGCGCGACATTGACCCCTTTTCCACCCGCCTCCTTTCGGGTCTGGGAAATCCGCGCAACCTCACCGCGTTTAAGCACGGGGACGTTTACGGTCACATCCATGCTGGGGTTTGGGGTGAGGGTGACTACCCGCACCGTGTTCTTTGTGCTGCTCACACAACCAGTGTGTCCGATTGTATCCGTTTTTGCAACGAATCCCACACAATCGGAATTAGTGTGTGCTGGATGTCACCGGCGCAAGAACGACCTCAATATCATTGCGCTCGAGATCTTCGAGGAATGTCTCAGGTGCACCACTATCGGTAATGACGATGTCGATGGCATCGAGGGGTGCGAAACTGACAAGGTAATCGTTGCCGATCTTCGATGAATCACACAAGACCACGACCTTCTGGGCATTTGTGACCATGGCCGATTTCACGGCTGCTTCCTGAGAATCGGCGGTAGATAGGCCGTGGTCAATCGTCAGAGCATTGGTACCAATGAATGCGACATCGGCGCGGAGCAATGCCAACGTTCGAAGTGCAGTCGCACCAACTACCGCTTGCGTAATTGCACGAACTGACCCTCCAAGAAGCTGTACGCCATCAAGGCCTGCGGAGGAAAGATCCAGGGCGATTGGCAGCGAATTTGTCACGATAGAGCAGTCTTGAGCGCGGGTGCCCTCGCAAAGCAACTGTGCAAAGTAACTGGTTGTAGAGCCAGAATCCAGAAAAATCGCGGCGTTGTCGTGGCGGGGGAGAAAATCCAGTGCAGCTTTCGCGATCGCGGTTTTCGCATCAGATGCCGCACGAGACCGGGCATCGAGCGGGAGTTCAGAGGTGAGAAACGCTTGGTTTGCAACAGCACCACCATGTACGCGGTGCACAATCCCATCGGCGTGAAGTGCGGTGAGGTCGCGGCGGATCGTTTCGGCAGTGACATCGAACTTCTCCGCGAGTTCAGCGACGCTCACCCTGCCTTCCACAGCAGTAAGTGACGCAATCTGGCGTTTGCGCTCCTCGGCGTACATCGCACTCCTCAAACGTTTTGGTCGGAGTACTCAGTATTTCAGACATTCATGCCCGGATGTCTGCGATTGTGTTTGTTTTGCCCCTAAAAGAGGGCAAATTCCCGCTAAAGGGTGCGGAAAACGGAAATAACACGCCCCATGATCTCTGCGTTATCGCCCTTGATTGGGGCAAACGCATCATTGTGGGGAAGGAGCCACACACCGGTGGAATCGCGGTGGAACTCTTTGACTGTCGCCTCGCCGTCAAGCAATGCAGCGACGAACTCGCCTTCCTCGGCAACAGGCTGCGAACGTACAACAACCCAGTCGCCGTTGAGGATGCCAGCATCGCGCATGGACTCTCCAACAACCTGAAGCATGAAAACGTCGCCATCGCCGAGTAGGTCACTAGGAAGTGGGTAATACGTGTCGACGTTTTCTTCGGCCAGGATTGGCGCGCCAGCTGCTATCTGTCCCAAAACTGGAACGTAACGCGCGGGAGTGGCGTCCTCGGGTGTGTCCTGCTGGGGGGTCTTGCGCTTCGGTTTGGTTGTCTGTTGCAGGTGGCGCAGATCCACGGCACGCGGCTTATTGGGGTCGCGGCGCAGGAATCCCTTCTTCTCCAGTTCCTTGAGCTGGTATGCCACGGATGAGGTTGATTGCAGCCCGGTAGCGTCGCCGATCTCACGGATGCTTGGCGGGTAGCCGCGGAGTACAACGGCGTCTTGGATGACCTGAAGGATTCGACGTTGCCTGTCTGAAAGTGTGCTCATGTCGAGATTGCCTGCGTCAGATTTTTTCTTTGCCACTGCTTTTCCTCTTTCCGCGTGTCTCTGTTTCTAGGTCTGTAGGCATAGAACCTACCAGATAGGGCAAGTTTGTTCGATATTTTCCACTTTGGGCTAGACAGTATTTGCTCGCTTTGCTATAAATCGAACATGTAAGCGGAATCGAACATACAAACGATTACATATTCGAACATGTCGAGTGCATTCGTACAGTGGTGCACGAGATTGAAGGAGAGTGAAATGTCGGTAACGATTAATCCAGCAGTGAACAGTGGGTATGGGAGCGATTGCGGTGTATCTCGGACGCCTCGGTTAGCGCAGCCGGTCGAGGTGTGGGACCTTAATCCAGGACGAGATCGTAGCGGTGTTTATAGCGGTGTTCGAACGCTTGACGTTATTGATCGAAAGGGTGAGCGTACAGAGAACCTAGGTCATGGACGTCGGGAATATGTATCTGAGGCATTCGAATCTCACCGCGAGGGCAAGGAAGGTTTCGTCTTAGCAGCGTTGCTGACTGGAGCGCTTTTAGCCGGCTCTGCGTTTGGTGGAGTGTTTAGTGATGCAGGCCAGGTGCCGGGGTCGTCCCAGCCGGTTTTCATCGCAGACTCGGAGGTGGTCCGCTAGAGGGGTAGTCTGAGCCCTATGTATTGCCCCTTCTGTCATAACGAACAGACCAGAGTCGCTGACTCCAGACTTGTCGAAGCAGGCTCTGCAATTCGCCGTCGCCGTGAATGTACAGAATGCGGTGGTCGATTCACCACTGTTGAAAACGCGGTACTCACCGTCGTCAAACGTAATGGAGTAAGTGAGCCGTTCGACCGCGACAAGCTCATCGTTGGTGTGCGGCGTGCATGTCAAGGTCGGGACGTTTCCGACGATGCACTGAAGCGCCTCGCACAAGAAGTCGAAGAAATCGTGCGTGCGCAGGGCAGCTCGCAGGTTCCTGCTCACGAGATTGGTTTGGCAGTACTCGAGCCACTTCGTGCGCTTGACGAGGTTGCATACCTGCGCTTCGCATCTGTGTATAAGTCGTTTGAAAGTGCCGACGATTTCGAGTCGGAAATCAGGCTTATGCGTCGGCGCGACCGCGAAGAATATCGCTAGCGCAGCGCATCAATTTTCTTCTCAATCCGGCGCTGGCTGACCGGTCGGGGAGTGCCAAGTCGCTGCGCGAACAAACTGACCCGCAACTCCTCAATGAGCCAAAGAATATCCTTGTAGGCCCGCGTCTTCGACCGTTGTGCGGGAAGTCGCTTCATATGATCAGCAAGGTAGCGTTTCACCCCATCGACAACTGCCTGGCGGTCAGCATCTCGGTCCGGGTCCAGACGCATATCCTCCAGCCGGATCCGCATCGCATCGATATAGCGCGGCAAATGCTGTAAGTGCTGCACCCCATGAACCGTTATCGCGTGACGGGGGAGATAGAAGGCGAGCTGCGAACGCATGTCATCAATCGCAGGCCCCTCCCACTGATCGAGCTCCACCGAAATGTCGGCGTACGCGGCAAGCGCTGGAGCAGTGTTGACCACAGCACGCCTTACACCACCCGAGACCTGTGGCTTAATCTCGGCGAGAAGGGCGTCGAACTCCTCCGGAGTGCGCACCGGGCCTCCGTGCGACATCATCAGATCACGAATCACCGATACACGAGCATCCTCGACCAGGCCATTTGCTCCGCCATGGGGATAGCGGTCAACAGCGACCTTATGGCGCAACGGTAGGCCCTTGGTCATCTGCTGCGCATTAACGCTGATTTCGCGCAACAGCAACGTCAGTGTCGCAGTGACCATCGACGCGTCGGCAGCAGCCTTCGTCGGGTGCACCGTGACCTTGACACCGTCTTTTGTAGCTTCGAGTGCTGGGTAAGCATCAACCTCGTTACCGTCGATTGTTGTGGTCACAGTCTCCGGTACAGCGCCGAGCGAGTCCGACGTCCACTTTTTTACAGACTCAGACTCCGATTGGCGTCCAGCTTTGGATACAGACGACTTAATCTTGCCCGCCTGACGGCGTTTTAACGCTGCGAGATCCTTGTCGTGGTCGACGATCTTGCCGCGGCGGTCGATTGCCGCATAGGTAACCTGCAAGTGCGGTGGCAACGCCTGGGGGTTGAAATCCGTGGCGTTAATACCGCGGCCACCAACGCTTCGAAGCGCATCGGCGAGCGCTTCAGTAAACGGGATGTCCGTGTTGACGTCCTCGGGCATTACCTCGAGTGCACGCTGCGCAAAGTCGGGGGCGGGGACGACGGTTTTACGTAACGCCTTCGGTAGGGTGCGGATCATCTCGGCAGCGAGTTCAGAGCGCAAGCCTGGGACGAGCCAATCGAAGCCGTCAGGGTCAAGGTTTGCCAGGAGTGGCACGGGTACCTCGACAGTGACTCCATCAAACGGGTCGCCCGGTTCGAACTTGTAGCGCAGTGCGTATTCCACGGAGCCCTGGCGCTTGGCCTCGGGAAAGGCGGTCGCAGAGGCGTCAACGTTGTCGTCGTCAAGCAATGCGTTCGGATCGAAGTCCAAATAATGCTTGTCTTTCGCACGCTGTTTCTTCCACCACGAATCAAAGTGGCGAGCGGTGGTGACATTGTCGGGCAGGCGAGCGTCGTAAAAGTCGAACAACGTATCTTCGTCGACGACAAGGCCGCGGCGGCGAACCTTTTCCTCGACCTCGGCTGCTTCCGCAAGCAACGCTTCATTGTGGTCGATGAACTTATGGTGACGGTTCCAATCGCCCTCCAGCAGCGCGTGGCGGATGAACATTGTGCGCGCAGCGGCAGGATCCACCCGGTGGTAGGGAACAAGCCGATCACGCACGATGGTCACGCCGTAAAGCATGGATTTTTCGTGGACCATCGCTGCGGAACGCTTACGCGACCACACAGGTTCCGAATAGGAGTGTTTGAGCAGGTCGCCGGCGGCACGCTCAACCCAAGCAGGTTCGATCTTGGCTACGTCACGAGCCCAGAGCCGTGACGTTTCGACGAGTTCAGCGGCCATGAGAAACTCCGGAGGCCGCTTAGCCAGCGACGAGCCGGGAAAGACCATAAACCGTGTCCCGCGCGCTCCCTGAAACTCTTTGGAATTGCCGTCACGCGCGCCGATATTGGAGAGCAAACCAGTCAAGAGCGACTGGTGGACTGCAGCTGCATCGCGCTCACCCGCGACACTATCGGCGGGAGACCAGCCGAGCTGTCGCTCCACGTCGCGCAATTGGCGGACAAGATCGCGCCACTCACGGATGCGCATGTAGTGGAGGAACTCGCGCTTCATACGCTTACGGAATGCGTTGCCGGACAGCTCGTCGCGGGAGTCGCCGATGTAATCCCACAGTTTCAGCGATGACAGGAAGTCGGACTCTTTGTCCTTGAAGCGGGCGTGTGCTTGGTCGGCCTGGGCCTGGTACTCCAAGGGGCGTTCTCGAACATCCTGGATGGTCATGGCTGCGACGATGACAGTGACGTCATCGAGCACGCCGAGGCGATTGGCCTCCACCAGCATGCGGGCCATCTTGGGGTCCACAGGAATGCGGGAAATATCGCGGCCAACGTTGGTGAGGGTCGGTGCGCCACCACGTTCTTTTTGCGAGATCGCCCCCAATTCGTGCAGCAGCATAAGTCCGTCGCGGACCGCCTTATGGTCAGGCGCCTGGATGAAGGGGAACTCATTGATATCCCCAAGCCGCAGCGAGATCATCTGCAAGATGACTGACGCCAAGTTTGTGCGCAGAATCTCCGGGTCAGTGAACTCTGGGCGCGCTTCGAAGTTCTCCTCCGAATACAGGCGGATGGCAATGCCGTCGGCGGTACGGCCCGATCGGCCCGAACGCTGGTTCGCGGAAGCCTGGGAGATTTCCTCGATAGGCAGACGTTGGACCTTGGTGCGTGTCGAATACCTCGAGATACGCGCCAGGCCAGTGTCCACCACATAGTGGATGCCCGGCACGGTCAGAGACGTTTCGGCGATGTTTGTCGACAACACAATGCGACGACCCGAGTGTGGGGAGAACACACGGTGCTGCTCCGCGTTGGAGAGGCGACCGAACAGCGGAACAACCTCAACGTCACGCCAGTGCTGCTTCTCAATCGCCTCCATGCAGTCACGGATGTCGCGCTCTGAAGAGAAGAAACACAGAATGTCGCCGTTGCCCTCACCCATAAGTTCTTTGCAGGCGGCGACGACACCGTCGATCAAGTCGGTGTCAATCTCCTTGATGGAGCCGTCTTTTTTCTGAATCTGCTCAACCAGTGGTCGGTAGCGGATTTCGACTGGGTAAGTACGCCCGGAGACCTCGATAATCGGAGCTGGGTTGCCCTCGGCGTCGGCGAAGTGGCTGGCAAATGCCTCCGGGTCAATGGTCGCAGATGTGACAATCACCTTGAGGTCCGGCCGCTTGGGCAGCAGTCGCTTGAGGTAGCCCAGCAGGAAGTCGATGTTGAGTGAGCGCTCGTGGGCCTCGTCGATAATGATCGTGTCGTACGCGTTGAGGAAGCGATCGCGCTGCATCTCTGTGAGCAAGATGCCGTCCGTCATCAGCTTGACCGCAGTAGACGGGGATACTTTGTCGTCGAAACGAATGGCGTAGCCGACAGATTCACCGATGTCCTGGCCGAGCTCGTCGGCGATGCGCTCCGCAACGGTGCGAGCGGCGAGTCTGCGCGGCTGCGTGTGTCCAATCAGTCCACGCCGGCCACGCCCCATCTCCAGCAGCATCTTTGGAATCTGGGTGGTCTTGCCCGATCCCGTCTCGCCGGCGATAACAACGACCTGGTTGTCGCGCACCAGTTCCATGATGTCGTCGCGGCGCGCAGACACCGGCAGGTTTTCCGGGTAAGTAATTTCAGGGATCAGAGCATCGCGCTTCTCGACGACACCCCGTGCCCTCTCAATATCCTTCCCAATCGCCCGCAGCGCATCCGGCGCGCTCGCATTTTTGAGTCGCCTACGGAACCGTCGAACATCCGCAATCGGTATAGCATCGAGCGCATCGTAGAGCTGCGGCTTCGGCGGGGCGGGGGAGGAGGAAGAATGATCAGTCATAGCCAGAGGCAGAGCTTAGCGCGGAAGCAGGGATTTACCTGATTCCAGGGCCCGCTCATACGAAGCCTTCACGAGTTGCCCTAACTGCTCGAACTCCGCAACACGCTGCGAGGACGCGCGGTAGACCAAGCTCACCGTGCGTTGCGCCTGTACGCCGTTTGCAAACGTTGCGGAAGCGACTCCGGGGCGAGAGCACTCAGTGCCTACCGCGGAGGCCGGAATCAACGTTGACCCCAGCCCTGCCACGACCAACTGGACGATCGTGGTCAGTGACGATGCGCGTGTCACAGCATGCTTGCGCGCGCTGGGAGTTGCCTCAGCGATCTTGCACAGCTCCACAATCTGATCCCGGAGACAGTGGCCGTCATCCAGTAGTAAAAGGTTGAGGTCCTTCAGGCTGTCCAGCCCCAGATTGGTGCGGCCGGCAAGTGGATCGTCCGGATTGGTCACTGCCACAAACGGCTCGTCGTAAAGCGGCAATTGCTCCAAACCTGGTGCGTGCGTCGGAGTGGCAAGCACTGCCAGATCGAGTTGCCCGTCGCGCAACATTTTTAACAGTTGATCCGTTTGGTTTTCTACGATGCGCGGTTCCAAATCCGGGTAGTTTTCCTCGATCCCAATAAGCACTCCCGGAAGGAGATACGGCGCAATTGTAGGGATGATGCCAATGTTCAGTGGGCCGGCGAGCTCGCCGAGCGCTCCGCGCGACTGGGCAAGAAAAGCATCGGCAGCGTCGAGGGTTGCCTTCGCATATGGCAACAGCGCTTCACCGGTGGGGGTGACGATCACGCGCCGGGTGGAACGCTCGATAAGTTGCAGGCCAAGACCATTTTCAAGCGACGCCAAAGCCTGTGACAGGGAAGGCTGGGAGATGCCAAGTTTCGCTGCTGCGCTCACAAAGTGTTTCTGTTCTGCAACCGTGACAAAGGTACGGATCTGTGCGAGTGTCGGTTTATACTCTCGATTGCTCATACTTATGAATCCTACACCGGCTAATAGGTTTTTGGTTGCAACCTTCTGCGAACTGTGTCATACTGTTTTACGTCCGAAACACATTCGTTTGACCAGATTCTTTTGGAGGATCATCATGCCGATCATGACCGTTGGAGAGCGTTTTCCGGAGTTCGACCTTCTCGCACTGAAGGGTGGCAACCTGAAGGAAGCTAACGCTGCTTCCCCGGACGACTACTTCGAGCGCGTCTCCCTGGATAAGTACGAGGGCAAGTGGAAGGTCATCTTCTTCTACCCGAAGGACTTCACCTTCGTTTGCCCGACTGAGATCGCCGCATTCGGCAAGCTCAACGAGGAGTTCGAGGACCGCGACACCCAGGTGCTCGGCGGCTCCATCGATAACGAGTTCTCGCACTTCAACTGGCGTGCAACCCACGAGGAACTGCTGGACATCCCGTTCCCGATGTTCTCGGACATCCGCCACGACCTGATCCGCGCCCTCGGTGTTGAGAACGCTGACGGCGTTGCAGACCGTGCAACCTTCATCATCGATCCGGACGGCATCATCCAGTTCGTGTCCGTCACCCCGGACGCTGTTGGCCGTAACGTCGACGAGGTCCTGCGTGTCCTCGACGCTCTGCAGTCTGAAGAGGTCTGCGCCTGCGATTGGCAGAAGAACGACCCGACCAAGAACATCGACAAGATGGCTGTGGTCCAGGAGTCCCTGAAGTAGCACCCGAACTTTAGTTTCCGTGCCGCCCCGCGCTCCTTAACGCTGGAGTGGCGGGGCGTTCCCATACCAACCGAAAGGATCAACGTATGTCTATCGATAACCTGCGCAACGCACTTCCCGAGTACGCCAAGGATCAGAAGCTCAACCTCGGTTCGCTGACCCGCTCGACCGAGCTGAATGAGCAGCAACTGTGGGGCACGCTCGTCGCCTCCGCGGCCGCGACCCGCAACGCAACCGTCATCTCCGAGATCACCGACGAGGCCAAGGAGCACCTCTCCGAGGAGGCCATCGACGCAGCCTTCGGTGCCGCCACCGTCATGGCGATGAACAACGTCGCATACCGCGCGAAGGGCTGGTTGGGCGATGACTACGCCAATGTGAAGTTTGGTCTTCGCATGAACATCATCTCCAAGCCGGGCGTGGAAAAGGCTGACTTCGAGCTGTGGTCGCTCGCCGTTTCCACCATCAATGGTTGCGAGCACTGCGCCGTCGCCCACGCCAACACCGTCCGCGAGGAAGGCCTGACCAAGGAGCAGGTCTGGGAGTCCATCAAGGTTGCCGGTGTTGTCCAGGCTGTTGCCCAGACGATCACTATCGAAGACGCACGCTAAGCCACTAGCGCGTATCGACGATTAAACGCCGCTGGCCCCGAACCTTTCTGTTCGGGGCCAGCGGCGTTTCGTCGTTAGGCAGAGCGCTCTACATGGGGCTGAGCACCTTGGTGGTCAGGGAGAACAGGTCCTTCGGATCATCCGGATCGGCGACCAACTCAATATAGGTCTGGAAGTCGGTGCCAGCAGTCGAGTCGCGCAGGTAGCGCAGGGCGGAGAAGTCCTCGATTGCGAAGCCGACCGAGTCGAACAGTGTGATCTCCTCATCGCTAGAGCGGCCCGGGACCTTGCCTGCGATGACCTTCCACAGTTCGACGACCTCGAAGTCCTCGCCCTTGTTTTGGATCTCGCCCTCGATGCGGGTCTGGGGAGGGAATTCGACGAACACGGTGGCGTCGTCAAGAATGCGCGGATCAAGCTCCGTCTTGCCCGGGCAGTCACCACCCACACCATTGATGTGCACACCAGGGCGAACCAGGGAGTAATCCAGGATGGTGTTTTGCGCCTTGTCGGCGGTGCAGGTCGTAATGATGTCTGCGCCTTCGAGCGCATCCTCAACGCTGTCGGCGATGTAGACCTCGATGCCGAGCGGCTCGATATTGCGGCGGAACTTCTCCATCGCGTCCGGGTCGATGTCGAAGATGCGGACCTTCTCGATACCCAATGCCGCACGGAACCCGAGCGCCTGGAACTCTGACTGGGAACCGGAGCCAATCATCGCCATGACTTCAGAGTCCTTGCGCGCGAGGTACTTTGCCGCCATTGCGGAGGTTGCAGCAGTACGAAGTGCGGTGAGCAAGGTCATCTCGGCTTCAAACGTAGGGTAGCCGTTGTCTACGTCAGCCAGGAAACCGAAAGCGGTCACAGTCTGGAAGCCACGAGCCGGGTTCGACGGGTGGCCGTTGACGTACTTGAATCCGTATTCGATTGAGTCGGAGGTGGGCATCAGTTCAATGACACCGATAGGGGTGTGGCTGGCCACGCGCGGAATCTTGTCAAATTCCTCCCAGCGGACGAAGTCCTTTTCGATGTATTCGAGGATGCCGGCGATGATCTTCTCCACACCGTGGTGGTCGATCCAGCGGCACATGTTGGTGACGTCGACAAGTTGAGTCATACGGAAGCTTCCTTTCAAAGTAAGAGGGGATTAATGGGTAACGATTGGGGGATCAATGTCGGGTGCTTGTTCACCAGTGACGTGCTCGTAGTTCACGTGCGAACGCGAGATGAATTCAACGCGATCGCGGACCTTGAACCAGCCGAATGCAAGCGCCGGCCACATCAGCAGCGACACAATCAGTGTCCAGGTGCCAATTGGGTAGTCGAAGGCCATGAGCACGACAACCAGCCCAAGGAACAGCAGCGAGACAATATCGGTGAACGGCGAGAATGGTGCGCGGTAATCCGGACGGGTGTACTTGCCCTGCCGGGCCAGCCGCACAAAGCGCATGTGCGACAGGGAAATTGCCGCCCAGGACGCCATCGTGCCAAGTGCCGCGATATTCAACACAACCTCGAACGCTGCCTCCGGCACGAAGTAGTTGAGCACAACGCCGAACAGGGCGACGCCGGTGGTCATCAGAATGCCACCGTAGGGCACACCACCCTTGGTGACCTTGCCTGCCCACTGCGGTGCGGAACCGGCCTTGGACAGCGAGTACATGATGCGGCCCGTGGAGTAGAGGCCGGCGTTCAGGGAGGACAACGCAGCGGTGATGACCACCAACTGAGTGATAGGACCGGCGTACGGCACGCCGATGGAGTTGAAGAAAGTCACAAACGGTGACTCGTCACCGGAGTACTGGGTGTACGGCAGCAGCATGCACAGCAGGAGCACGGAGCCGAAGTAGAACACCAGCAGGCGGAAGACAACAGCATTAATCGCCTTCGGGATGTCCTTACGGGGGTTCTTTGCCTCACCAGAGGTCGTGCCCAGCAGCTCGATACCTGCGTAAGCGAACACGACGCCTTGGATCACGATCAGTGCCGGCAGTACGCCGTTCGGGAACCAGCCACCGTGATCGGAGATGAGCGTCAGGCCAGTCAGATCACCACTCGGATTGCCGAAGATGACCATGAAGATGCCGACCGCGAGGAACGTGAGCAGGAACGCCACCTTGATCAGGGAGAACCAGAACTCCATCTCGCCAAAGAACTTCACCGAGACGAGATTCATCCCCGTCACAAGAGCGATGATCGCAAGTGCGATGACCCACTGCGGAATGTCGTTAATCCAACCGTAGAACTGGCCGAACCAGCGGATGTAGATCGCAAGCGCTGTCGCGTCAGCAACGGCGGTCGCTGCCCAGTTGAACCAGTACAACCAGCCCGAGACGTATGCGGCCTTCTCGCCAAAGAATTCGCGAGTGTAGGACACGAACGAACCCGAGGTTGGACGGTGGACAATGAGCTCACCCAGACTCCGCAGGATGAGGTATCCGATGAAACCGCAGAGCAGGTACATCAGGGCTAGCGACGGTCCGGCGGCCTCAAGGCGCGAACCTGCGCCAAGGAACAGACCGGTACCGATCGCCGAGCCAATTGCGATCATGTTGATCTGACGGGTGGACAGCCCTTTCTGCAAGCCGGCATCTTCGTCAGGAATGACGCCAGCTTTAGGACGAGTTGATGCTTCCGATGGTGGTGGTTTCGTAGTCATCGGGTTCTCCCAGGGTTGTGTCGGTTAGTGGGGGACTAGTTCCTGATGCCGGCCGGGTCGTGGATGACGCCGAAACGGTGCAGGGTTGCGGAGATGGCCTGCTCCAGTAGGTACGGGAGCAACTCACGTCGACCGTCGATGAGCGCCGGGCTATCAAAAACGGCGGTGGTGATGTCGCCGTAGATGTCTGCTGGGGCATCACCGATAACGCGGATGCGCGACGGGGTGCCTTCCACACGGTTCGCATCGACCGTGATCGCAGCAGCCTCCAGATCCGAGGCGATTTCCGCAGGAGCAACGACACGGATCTCGGAGCCGGTGATCGCTGCTGCGAGCAGCTGGCGGTAGACATCGCGCAAGCGGTAGTTCTCACCGACGTAGATCACGACCGGCTCGAGCGTGTTGCGGTAACGGAAGATGTTCGCCTCCGAGCGAAGACCAGAGTGGTCGTGACCACGACCGAACTCGCGGTCCCATGCGCGCTGGTCGTACTCAGCAGCACGGGAGAGCCAGCCGTAATCCTCTGCATCGACGTTCGGGCGGAACACCTCCAGCAGCTCCTGGATATCGGCGGAGATGCTCACGCCCGGCGACGGAGCCACACCATCACGGTCACGCCACGTGCCCATCTGTGCCACATAGTTCGGGCCACCAGCCTTCGCGCCTGGGCCGACCGAGGACTTCTTCCAGCCACCGAACGGCTGACGCTGCACGATTGCACCGGTGATACCGCGATTGACGTAGACGTTGCCAGCTTCCACACGGTCGAGCCAGGTATTGATCTCGTCGCCGTCAAGGGTGTGAATACCCGCAGTCAAGCCGTAGCCGGTGGAGTTCTGCCACTCAATAGCCTCATCGAGGTCCTTGGCGTGCATGATGCCCAGGACCGGTCCGAAGCACTCGTTCTGGTGGTACCAGGAGCCAGGCTTAACGTTGTCGCGGATACCGGGGCTCCAGAACTTGCCTTCATCATCGAGCTTCTTCGGCTGGAGCAACCACTTCTCGCCCGGTTCGAGCTTGGTCAAACCGCGCTGCAGCTTCTCGCCCGGAGCTTCAATCAAGCCGTTCATCGTGGTGGAGAGCTCGGTGCCTGGGCCGACCACGAGAGTGGAAGCAGCGTCAAGGAGCTGGCCACGAATACGCTCAGACTCGGCCGCGGAGCCGACGAGAATTGCCAACGACGCAGCGGAGCATTTCTGGCCGGAGTGGCCGAACGCCGACAGGTACAGGTCGTTGATCGCCAGATCCGGGTCGGCGGACGGCGTGATGATGATGGCGTTCTTGCCCGAGGTCTCAGCCATGACGTTAAGTTGCGGGTTCCACGACTTAAACAGCTGGGCTGTCTCAGATGCGCCGGTGAGGATGATGGCGTCCACGGCGTCGTCGGTAAGCAGTGCCTTGCCCGCCTCACCTTCGTCAGCGCGAACGTACTGCACCGTATCCGGGTCGATGCCCTTCTCTGCGAAGACTGCCTGGATACAATCCGCGATCAGCTTGGCACACTGCGTTACCTGCGGTGCCGGCTTCAGGACCACAGCGGAGCCTGCCGCCAACGCCGCCATGACACCACCGGTCGGAATAGCGACCGGGAAGTTCCACGGCGGAACAACCACCGTGAGCTTGTTCGGTTCGAACTCTGCCTCAATGTCGTCGAGGTGACGGGCGCTATCTGCATAGTAGTCGCAGAAGTCGATAGCCTCGGAGATCTCCGGGTCGGACTGGTCGACAGTCTTGCCAGCCTCGTGCGCAGCAACGGAGATGAACTCGCCACGACGGCGCGCGATCTCGTCACCAATCGCCTCGAGCACTTCTGCACGCTCGTTCGCGGACAGCGCGCCCCACGCCTTCTGCGCCTCGAGTGCGCGCGCGATGTTGTCGCGGATAGCAACCGGATCGGTGATCTCCTCACCGGTGTCGATCGATGGCGGAGTGCTCAGGTGCTTGATCGCCCAAGCACGGTTGGCCTCAAGGGCAGGATCCGTATCCGGCTCGTTGAAGAAGCGGCCGGTCGTTGCGGAAGCATGTGCGACGTGGCGCTCAGTTTCCGTATTACGGTCTTGCGTGCGGTTCGGGCCATTGTGCACGTCCCAACGGTTGCCGACAGCCCAGCGGAAGACGTTCTCTTGCTCCTTAATCGGATCGCGGTCCTCAGTCTTCGGAGCGAACAGGGCATGCAGGAAGTTCTGCGGGGCAGCGTTCTCTTCGAGACGACGCACCAGGTAGCTCACCGCCACGTCGAAGTCTTCGCGGCCGACAACCGGGGTGTAGAGGATCTGGTCGCCGTACACCTCGCGCACGATTTCCTGCTGCGCAGGGGACATGCCCTGCAGCATCTCAGAGTCGATCATCGCGGTGACACCGCGGCGCTGTGCCAGCTCGTATGCCAACGCAGACGTGAACAGGTTGTGCGAAGCGATACCGATAGAAACCGCATCTGCAAACTCAGGGCGCAGGATGAAATCCAGCAGGCGGTAGTAGTTTGCGTCCACCTCATCCTTGGTCAGGTACGGAGCCTGCTCCCAACCCTTGACTTCAGCGTGGTGGCGTTCCATGGACAGGTTCGCACCCTTGACCAGACGGATCTTGATCTTGGAGCCACCGTCGGCCACACGCTTCTGGGCGAAGTCGGCCAGGTACTCGAGTGCACCAAGCGTGTCCGGCAAGTACGCCTGAAGCACAATGCCGCCCTGGTAGTCCTTGAACTCCTCCTCGCTGAGCAGCTGCGTGAACACGTCCAGCGTGAGATGCAGGTCGTGGTACTCCTCCATGTCCATGTTGATGAACACCTGAGGGCTACGGTCGCGCGCAGCGCGGTACAGCGGGCGGATGCGGTCCTTGACCAATCGAACGCATTCGTCGTAATCCCAGTGGTTGAGCTGCGACACCATCGACGATGCCTTGACGGACACATAGGTAACGCGTGGGTTCTTGATCAAATTGAGGGTGCGTTCTGCACGATCTGTTGCTTCCTTCTCGCCGAGGACGGCCTCACCGAGCAGGTTCAAGTTGAGCTGCTCGCCGCGCTGCTGCGCGTTGTCGAGCAGCTTGTTCAGTGCGTCACTTTCGGCATCGAGAACCAGGTGGCCAACGAGCTGGCGGAGACGGGCACGTGCCGCAGGAACAACTACGTTTGGCAGGAATGGGCCGACGAAAGCACCAATTCCGACGAGTAGGGAGTTGATCTGGCCGAGGAATCGGGCGTCGACACCGCGCGTGATCGCCCGCAGTGCGTGTGCTGCGACACGGTTGCTTTCCGGGCGCATGACGCGGTCAACGAAGTCCATGGTGAAGCGGACACCGTTTTCGTCGCGAAGCAACTCAGCGAGCTGCTGGGTGGAGGCGTCGTCGGCGTCTGCTTCGGCGGTAGCTTCCATCCAGTGGTAGGCGCGAGCAACAGCTGCCTCGATTACTGCCTCGAGGTCATCGCTATTCGACGGCGCGATCTGGTTGGTGCTCAGTTGTGGCATTTGTGTTCCTTATCACTCATAACTGACCAATGTGACAGGAATTAAGATAAGGCACAACTGCGATTTTCAATGCAATTAGATGCCGTCGCACGAGTCGTGCGAGGAAACCTGCAGCGCACAGCGTTGACGGGTGGGGAAAACGGGGGATAAAAATAACCCCGCCACATGCATAGTGCAGTGACGGGGTTTGAAACGTTGGTGCGTTACAGGCCACCGAACGGGCCGCGCAGCGGGTCGAACGGCTTGATCGTCTCGTCGATCTCGCCGGTCACAATCTGCTTTGCCAGCATCTTGCCGGACAGCGGGCCCAGGATGATGCCCCACATGCCGTGACCACCGTTGGTGTACACGTTTGGCACCTTCGTCGCGCCAACCAGTGGGAGACCGTCCGGAGTGACCGGGCGGGAACCGACCCACTCGTCCTGGCGATCTTCCCAGTCGATGCCACGGAAGAACGGCTTCGTCGAGTGAATCATCGAGGTAATACGGCCTGGCTGGAACGGCTCATCCGGGCCGCGGAACTCCATCGTGCCTGCGATGCGGAAGCGACCCTGGTACGGGGTGCAGGCGATCTTTGGATCCGGCAGATACACCGGGCAGGTAGCAGGCGCAGCTGTCTCAACCGAGAAGGAGTAGCCGCGACCAGCCTGAATCATCGTGTTCACACCAAGCTGTTTAGCCAAGGACGGAAGCCACGCACCGGTTGCCAAAACAACGTTGTCGGCCTGCAGCCACTCCCCGGTGGAAAGCTTCACGGCTGGCTTGCGGGTGGAGGTGACCTCTACGACCTCAACACCCGTCGTGATCTTGCCACCGCGCTCGATAATCGAATCTGCAATGGCCCGGCAGTACGGACCCGGCTCGATGAAGCGCTGACCGCCCATGCGGTAGGTTGCGCCGACCTTCTCGGTCAGCATCGGGGCGTCAGTGCGGGCGTCGTCAAGCGTGATCTGCTCGAAAGGAATATCTTGGCCGTGACGCTGAGCGCCTTCGACTTCCTTGAGGAAGCCGGCGGCTTTGCCCTCGTTTTCGAAACCGATGATGAACGGACCCTCATGTGTGGAGGCCTTCACACCACCTGCTTCGAGCTCGTCGAAAGCAGCGAGGGAAGCAATATCTGCCTTAGTGAGGCGAGCCATGGTCTTGTCCCATGCGCGTCCCGTCGCGTGTGCCATGAAGTTGGCGCAGAAGCGCCACAGTTTCGGGTCGAAACGCACCGGCACATCCAAGGCTGCGTGCTTATCAAACAGTGCGGTCGGGCCGTATGCCCACAGGCTCGAGTTGGACAGCGGGATCGTCTTTCCCGGTGCCAACCAGCCGGCGTTGCCCCAGGAAGAACCGGCCGCAACATCGATGCGTTCGAGAACTTCCACCTCATGGCCGTATTCCTGCAGGTGCCATGCGGTTGACAGACCGGTCATGCCGGCGCCGACAACAATTGTGCGCGTCACGTTGTGCTCCTTGTCACGCTAGAACCAAAGTTTGCTCCACACAATCTAGCCGGGGTTGCTGTGTTTTGGGGCAAATTAGAGCTTTCCGTTTAGCGCGACGGCTTCTACTGGCCCCGAAACTCCAACGAGGAGACCCGAACCTCACCCGCTTCATCGGATGCGTCGAGATCCACCACACCGTGAATCTGGAACGCGTTGTCGCCTTCGGGGTCGTTAATAATCTGGGTGACCTGCCACGATCTGCCGGATTGATCACCGATGTGGAAGAACTCAGGGCCACGTGCATCTGGGCCAAGATCGACATCGTCGTACTCGTCGAAGTAGTCGTCCATCGCCCCTGGCCAGTCCACCCGCTCGTCTGCCTCGAGGTAGTCGAGCATCTCGGCCAACTCTTCTTCCTTCTCATAGGCGAACAGTTCGACCATCCGGAAGAAGTAGTTTCGGACCATGATTGTGAACGCACGACGGTTGGCGGTCAGCGCGGATGGGTCCTGCACACCAAAGGCCAGTTCTCGGTCGATGGTTTCCTGGCTGACAGGTTCGTCTTCTCCGGTCATATGCGCCCATTCGTCGATGAGCGACGAGTCCACCTGACGAATCATCTCGCCGAGCCATACGACGATGTCCTCGAGCTCGTCGTTCATGTAGGCATCGGGGATGGAGTAGGAGAGCGTGCGCCAAGCATCGGTGAGGTAGCGAAGCACCACACCTTCGGAGCGCGCCAGCCCATATGTGGAAATGAGATCGGAGAACGTCATTGCGTGCTCGATCATGTCCCGCACCACAGACTTCGGCGACGGCTCGAACTCCTTCGCCCATGGGTTGCCTTGGGTGAAGGTATCGAACGCTTCGTCCAACTCGTGGGCCAATGGCTTCGGATAGGTGACATCCTCAATAATCGCCATGCGCTCGGTGTAGTCAACACCTTCAGCCTTTAGCGCAGCAATTTCTTCTCCACGAGCGGCTTTCTCTTGCGCTTGGAGGAGTTGCCTCGGGTCGTCGAGGATCGCTTCAAATGCTGAGATGACATCAAGGGTGTATGTATCCGATTCCGGATCCAGCAGGGTAAGAAACGCCAGTGCGAACGGAGCGAGAGGTTGATTTAGCGCAAAGTCGCGGTCGAGCTCCTGCGTCAGCGTGTATGGGCGAAACGCGGGAGAGTCCGGAGTACGTTCCACCACTCCAGCGTTAATCAGCCCACGGAATAGCTCCACTGCGGTGAGGATGTCCCTGTTCTGCTTCGCACGGTTGTCGTGGTTGTCGCGCAGTAACTTGCGCATGTGCTCGTAGCCGTCACCAGGGCGTGCCACCACGTTGAGCAGCATCGAGTTGCTCACCTTGAACTGGCTTGTCAGCTCTTCGGGTTCAGCGACCTTCAGACGTTCAAAAGTGTTCTCAGACCAGGAAACTTCACCGTCGCGGGCAGATTTCTTCCGTATCTTCTTGAGTTTCTTCGGATCATCACCCGCCTTGCGGCGCAGCTTTACGTTTTCTATCTCGTGTTCGGGTGCTTCCACCACTACAGTGCCTTCGGTGTCGTAGCCTGCGCGACCTGCGCGGCCTGCGATTTGGTGGAATTCACGCGACTTCAAGATGCGCTGGCGAGTTCCGTCGTATTTGGCCAACCCAGTGATGAGCACTGTACGAATCGGCACGTTAATCCCCACACCGAGCGTGTCTGTACCGCAGATGACCTTCAGTAAGCCGGTTTGGGAAAGCCGTTCGACAAGGCGACGGTACTTCGGCAACATGCCTGCGTGGTGGATTCCGATGCCACGACGCACAAGTTTGGACAGCGTCTTGCCAAACGTGGTGGTAAAGCGGAAATTGCCAATCTCTTCAGCGATCCGCTGCTTTTCCTCATCCGTAATGATTTTCATGCTGGTCAGCGCCTGCGCTCGTTCGGTGGCTTCGCGCTGAGAGAAATGCACAACGTAGATCGGTGCCTTGCCGTCGGCGAGCAGCTCCTCAATCGTCTCGTGCACCGGCGTGAACACATAGTGGAAATCCAGCGGAACGGGACGCTCAGCGCCGCCCACATAAGTGGTGGTGCGCCCGGTGCGTTTCGTCAGGTCCTCCTCGAGCCACGCAGTATCGCCTAGTGTCGCCGACATCAGCAGAAACTGTGCCTTTGGCAACTCGAGGAGCGGAACCTGCCAGGCCCATCCGCGCTCCGGCTCGGAATAGTAATGGAACTCGTCCATGACGACCTGGTCGATCCGTGCATGCTCGCCCTCTCGTAGCGCGATATTTGCGACGATCTCCGCTGTGGCTGCAATGATTGGCGCATTGGAGTTCACCGTTGCGTCACCGGTCATCATGCCGACGTTTTCAGCGCCGAAAATCTCGCACAGCGCGAAAAACTTCTCGCTTACCAGTGCCTTAATCGGCGCCGTATAAAACGATCGTTGTCCACGGGCGAGGGCAATGAAATGCGCCGCGTTGGCCACCATGGACTTCCCGGATCCAGTTGGGGTAGCCAAGATAACGTTGTCGCCAGCGAGCAACGCTAGCGAAGCTTCCTCTTGAGCAGGGTAGAGGCTGATACCGCGGGACTCGGTCCACGAGGTAAACGAGTCCCACACCACGTCCTCGAAGAGGGACTCAGGTGCTTCGGCAATGTCGGAGAGCATATCAGTGAGCGTCACGCTCACCACCGTAGCTGACCGCCCCGACATCCCATCAGCATTTAGGATGTTGCGCCGGTGTCACCTTCGCTGTCGTCGTCACTGTCGCCGTCACCTTCTTCAGCGTCGGGGTCGATGAAGTAGTAGTCACGCAAGCGCCGATCAGTGTCCTCATCGTGAGGCAGACTGCGCTGTTGACCACGGTTGCGGTCTCGGTCCTCGATGGCGGTGAGGTAGTTCTCAAAAGCCTCGCTGATTTCCTCACCCGAGGGCATCTGTGCCTCACCGGGCATCATGGCTTGCGGGTGGTGGCGACGGTATTCCTCCATCTCCTGGTCATAGTGTTCCTCCAAGGCCTGGACCACATGGGTGATCTCAGCGGAGTTCGTCGTTTGTTCTGCAAGTTGCTGGGAGACCCGCTTCATGTCGCCTTCCAACGAACCAAGCGGGAAGGTCAACGTGGTGGAATCCTCTACCGACTGCAAGAGCTGGAAAGTTGCGTGCGGGTACGGAGAAGCAGCGACATAGTGCGGGACGTGCGCTGTGTAGCCTGCGACATTTCGCCCACGCTTGTGGAGTTCGCGCTCAATGAGAATTGCGGCGGAGCCAGGAACGCTCACCATACCGTCGAAGGTGTACATCGAGCCGACGAGGTCGGTGTCGTTGCCGTGTGCTGATACCACAAGGGGGCGAGTGTGTGGCGCGCCCATAGGGGCAGCGTAGAGGCAGATCGTTTTATCCACGTTGAAACGCTCGACGAGGTCGGCGACTGCATTGCTAAACGCTTCCCAGCGAAGATCCGGTTCAGGCCCGGACAGGAGCAAGAAAGACTTGCCCTTGCTGTCGCGCAGGACCCGCATATCGAGTTGCAGGTCTGCAACGTCTGCGATTTCAGCATGGGCGAGTGTCACCGTTGGGCGTCGTGAGCGGTAGTCGATGAGCTCGTCGTTGCTAAACGTCGCCACCGTATGGGTCTCTAGCGCGGCCTTAAGATGGTCGGCTGCAGACTCAACTGCGTGACCTGCGTCGGCGTAGCCGTGCATGGCAATAATCAGCGCCGGGCCCGATTGGGAGGTGCTGTCCACGGTGGGCGAGGGGTACTCAAGCTCGTACATCTGCTGATCGTAAGTCACGGTTGTAGATCTCCTGAAATGGTATCGCTGATTCCCCCACCACAACGAAGGAAGCGAGCAAAACATTCCCCGTTATGTTTTTGGATGGAACCGAACACTGCTTCAGTGCGTCTGATATTTATGACAGACACTCAACCACAAGGAACTCATTCATCGGATGGTGCTGGCGCGGCGCACCACGACACCTACACATTGCAATCGCCCGCGCACTTGATTGCATCACTTCCTGGAACTCTCGGTTACTTTCCAACTGAAACTGTTTCGCTGATCACCTTGCAAGCGCGTCCGGGGGAACCTGACATCTTGGATGTTGGGCCGTACTTATGCTCTGATTTGGGCAGCACAGAGCAGCTTCGCAACATGCTTGAGCAACTGCCAATAACGCAACGTGTGGCGACGTTTGGCGTGATCATTAGCCGAGTCCCTGATTCGGAGATGGTCAAACAGGCCATTAAGGAGTTGCGAGACAGTTATCAGGGGATTGTGCCACTGGTCGACGCGTGCTGGTTAGTTTCGGAAGTCGCTGATGGCACCCCGTACCGCCTCGCGTTCTCCAACGAGACGGAGAACGCACAGATCTGGGGGTGGGAGGACACATTCACTTCGGGTACGGTCGCTTCGGTGATCGCGTCGCCGGCGATGCGGCCGTACATCGATAACGGCTTGCTGCCGGAACTCGATCGCGCGGATACGTTCGAGCACTTCGACCCGCTATTGCTCAGCGATGCTGTGCGTTGCGACGAGGTCGCGCCCGCTGCGTATCGACGAGGCCTTGACCTAATGGATCTGGTCTCAGTGGCACCTGCTCTTGCGCGCCGGGACGTCGAGCGGGCCTGCGAGCTCTTCGTCTCAACGCCAGCGGATTCGATCATTGACGGGGATGGATACGTTGAACTGAGCGATGTGTTTCAGTCGGATGACGAAGTCGAACTTATCGCCGCGATGCTGAGCAGAAGCCGGTTGCGCGACTGCTTAATCGTCGACGCGCTTGCATACCCGTTCGGGGCATCCGCGGTGATGTTGTGTATCGCGAGGAACTTCACCGGAGCCATTCGGGCCAACGCGTTGTGTCTTTGGGCGATGGTTGCCCTTTCCCAACGCTTGTACGCATGGGCGGGCACTGCGTTGCGGTGCGCAGACGAGGAAGTTCCAGGTCATGCGCTGTCGAATCTGCTGCTGCAAGTGATGCTGGCGGGCAAGGCAGAAGAGATTCTTGAAGTGAGCAGTCGAGCATGCAGAGACACGTGGCTCGAATTCGGAGGTTAACGCGCCGAGTGCGAACGGCTTCCCAGTTCGCGGGTGAACGCCCATGCGTCCTCGACGATTCGGCGTAGATCTGTGCGGGTGGGGTTCCAACCAAGCTCACTTTTGATCTTTTCGGACGACGCGATGAGCACAGCCGGATCGCCTGCACGGCGAGGAGCTACCTCAGCTGGGATGGGATGGCCGGTGACTTCGCGACACATCTCCACAACTTCTCGCACCGAATAGCCAGCACCGGAACCAAGGTTATAGATCTTGTGTTGGCCAGGCGTGTTGTTTTCCAAAGCGAGCATGTGGGCGTCGGCGAGGTCGCGGATGTGAATGTAGTCGCGCACGCAAGTACCGTCGTTTGTTGGCCAGTCATCGCCGTACATCATGATCTTGTCGCGGTAGCCCATGGCAACCTGCAACACAATGGGGATGAGGTGGGTTTCAGTGATGTGGTTTTCACCAACACCGTTGTGTGCGCCGGCGACGTTGAAGTAGCGCAGACTCGTTGCGCCGAGGCCGTACGCATTGGCGTAGGACGTGATTGCGTGGTCAATCGCTAGCTTGGAGGCGCCGTAGGGATTCGTTGGACGTGTTGGCGCATCTTCGGTAATCGGCACGGTGTCTGGTTCACCGTAGGTGGCAGCGGTCGAGGAAAACACCAGGGATTTCACGTCGTGCTTGCGCATTGCGTCGAGCAACGCGAGTGATACTCCGACATTGCCATGCCAGTACTTGGCGGGATCCTCCATCGACTCGCCGACAAGCGAGCGTGCAGCGAAATGCAGTACGCCATCGACGTCACCGTCAGCCAGTACGTCGTCGATAACATCGACAATGTTTCCCTCAACGAGCACAGCCTGCTCAGGGACAGCGTAGCGGTTTCCAGTGCTGAAATCGTCGATAACGGTGACGTCGTGGCCTGCTTCAAGCAGTGCTTGCGCGCACACACTTCCGACGTATCCTGCGCCGCCTGTGACTACAAGTTTCATGGGGTTTCTCCTCGAAGCGTTAGTTGAGCGGTTCGACGCGCAGCGCGTGTGCTAGCTCAGATGGAAGTACAACAGTTTCTCCGTTGGCGGTCTTGACTTCCAGCGCGCCGTCTTCAAATGGAGTCAACGTCACTTCTTGGCCGACGAAGTGACCGATGCCTGCAAGGGAGACACCGTCTGTCAACGGGACCTGAAGAATTTCCGAAATCTGCACAACACGCGCTCTGGTCGGTTCCTGGATTCGAAGATCGGTCGCTCGAGTTCCGCGTGTCTCGGGCACCCCCTGTGGTGCTCCCAGCTCTTCCAGTGCGGGGATCGGGTTACCAAATGGGGAGTGGGTGGGGTTATCCAACACTGCGACAAGGCGACGTTCGACCTCTTCGCTCATGACGTGTTCCCAGCGACATGCCTCGTCGTGCACTTTCTCAATATCAAGGCGCAGCACGTCGGTCAGAAGACGTTCCGCGAGACGGTGTTTGCGCATCACCGCGGTTGCGAGTGCGCGCCCTTCCTCAGTGAGGGAGAGGGAACGGTCTTGCTCAACAACGATAAGTCCGTCGCGCTCCATGCGTGCCACAGTTTGCGACACGGTGGGGCCAGACTGCTCAAGTCGTTCAGCGATGCGGGCGCGAAGGGGAGTGATGCCCTCTTCTTCCAGCTCGTAGACCGTTCGCAAGTACATTTCTGTGGTGTCGACGAGGTCACGCACGGTTGTTGGTTCCTTCCACTCGACGAGGCAGCAGCTGTTGCTGCTATAACGAACGTTCGACAAATACTGTAGCCCAGCGATAGTGACCTAAGTCCCATCACTGGGCGTAGTTGTTGTTTTTCCTAATGGCTACATTGCGTAATCGCGAAGACGGTCTGCACGTTCGCCCACACGAAGCTTCGCCATGACTTCGCGTTCGATCTGACGTACGCGTTCCCGGGATAGTCCGTACTGTCGGCCAATCTGGTCCAAGGTGCGCGGCACACCGTCAGTCAGTCCATAGCGCATGCGGATGACATCCTGTTCGCGCTGCTCAAGGCCGTTAATGATGTCTTGAATGTCGTCATGGCGCAGCGTAGTCACGACGGCGTCTTCGGCGTCGGTGGCTTCCGCGTCCTCGATGAAGTCACCCAAAGGCGCCTCTTCATCTGCACCGACCGGCATATCCAAGCTGACGGGGTCGCGGGATTGGCGCAGCAGCATTTCGATCTTGGACTCTTCGATGCCGGACTCTTCGGACAGTTCCTCGTTCGTCGGCTCACGGCCGAGAGATTGATACATTTCGCGACGAATACGTGAGAGCTTGTTGACCTGTTCGACAAGGTGCACAGGGAGGCGGATTGTGCGGGACTGGTCAGCCATACCTCGCGTGATTGCTTGGCGGATCCACCAGGTGGCGTAGGTGGAAAACTTAAAGCCCTTGGCGTAGTCAAACTTTTCCATCGCACGAATAAGGCCGAGGTTGCCTTCTTGGATGAGGTCCAACAGTGGCATTCCGCGGCCGGTGTAGCGCTTCGCAAGCGATACGACCAGGCGCAGGTTCGCCTCGAGGAGGTGCGCGCGCGCCTTGCGGCCTTGCTTAGCGAGGATTGTCAGGTCGCGCTTTTTTGCCCGGGTGAGTTTCACCTCCGGATCGTCGAGAAGATGCTGAGCGTAGAGGCCAACTTCGATCTGTTGGGCAAGCTCGACCTCTTCTTCAGCGTTGAGTAGGGCGGTTTTGCCGATGCCGTTGAGATAAACGCGTACAAGGTCTGCGGATGGGTTGTCGTTGGTCTGATTACGTCGGCTACCGCGGTCGACGTTCTCTTCTTTTTCTGTGGCACGATCCGGCTGGGTCATGTGACAACGCCTCCTCGGACTGGGGTGAAACACTTCATGTTGCATCGGTGCAATCTGATAGACCAACGGTCCGAGGTGAAGAGGTGTTCCCGCGGGCACCATTTATATTCACTGAGCGTTACGTTTCTACCAACACGGTGAACGGCCCTTCGTTGACACTCTGGACTTGCATGTTGGCGCCGAATCGCCCTTCTTCGACATGAATTCCGCGTTCACGCAGTGCCGACGCGATCTTTGCGATGATTGGCTCCGCAACTTCGCCAGGGGCAGCGTCTCCCCACGATGGGCGGCGACCCTTGGCAGTGCGGCCTAAAAGCGTGAACTGGCTGACTAAAAGCACCGGAGCATTGACGTCTTCAACGGACTTTTCCCCGTCGAGAATGCGCAGTTCTGCAATTTTGCGGGCCATCTTTTGCCAGGCTTCTTCGTCGTCTTCGCGGCCAACGCCGACAAGGGCGAGGATTCCGCCTGTCTCAGCGCAATTGATAGCGCCGACAACGTCGCCGTCGACGGTGACGGAAGCCTCGGAAACGCGGGTCAGGACGGCTTTCACAGGATATTCCTCTGTTTCTGATCAGATAGCGGCGATTTCTGCGGGTAGGACAACGCCATGACGGACAAGATCAACTATGGCTGCCGAGCTGGATTGCTCAAGTTCATGTAGTGCAGCCTCGTCGTTAATACCGTTGGCAGCAGCGTAGAGCCCAGTGACGTCGCGAAGCGCAAGGCCTTGCGGGTGCAGCCCACGAATAACGGAGAGCACCCCAGCATCCACGGTATGGGTAAACCGTGGCCCGTCCGTGCGAGTCACACGGATGACCTCGGGTGCGAAGCCGATACCGGTTTCTGTGTCGGCCAAACTGACCTCCTCAAGCGCGACCCCTGGGCGCAGCATGTATTGGGCATCAAGAACTTCGGCGAAGGATTTTCCACGCAGCCAATCGCTACGCAGGAAGTATTCTTCAACCTCCGGTGCTAAGCGGTCAGTGAAATGCTGGGATAGTTCCTCAGCGGTGACCTCAGTTGCGGCATCGCCGATATCTTCCAAGACAATCCACCCGAATCCGATTCCAGTGACGTTATTTTGCGCAAAGTGCTCCAGCCACCGTTCGGTGCGTTCGATGCCTTCAGTAGAGCGGGGGTCGATGGATTCGTCGCGAAGCCACGTGGAGATGTACATCCCTGGATCCACAACATCGCGCTGCAGCACCCAGGCGTTCACTCCTGTGCTGGGCAACCACGACGCCACTCGAGACTGCCAGGACGCATCCTTGCTGTGCACCCAGGAACCCAGGATGAAAGCACGGCCGCCTTCGGCAAGATGTTCCACTGCGCCGGAGACAACGAGCTCGGAGGCCGCATCAAGATCCAAGCCTGAATCGCGGTAGACATGGCCCACCTCGGGTAGTCCGACAACAAATGGGGGGTTGGCCACAATGCGGTCGAACCGTTCGCCCGCAACAGGTTCAAACCAACTTCCTTGCCTCAGTTCCACATTGTCTACACCGTTGGCAGCAAACGTTGCTCGAGCTAGGTCCAGCGCTCGACCGTGAACATCTGTCGCGACAACTCTCTTAGCAACGTGGGCCTGTGCAAGTGCCTGCACCCCCGAACCCGTTCCCAAATCCAAAACAGACGACACCGGTGTCTGAGGCGCAGCCGAAAGCAGTGATAAGGAAGCGGCGCCAACGCCGAGAACATGATCGTGTCCTGGGACGATGTCGGTCATCGACGCATCGAGATCGGAAAAGACAAAGCGCTCCTCATCTGCGATCACATGCGGGCGCACATCGAGTGCGATGTGAAGTTCGGCATTGTCGGTTGCAGGGGCGACCACGCAGTCGTCGATAAGCAGCTGCACAAGCTCTTGCGACAGCACATCACTGAGTTCCGCTGCGGTGCATGGCTCGCGCAAGATAAAAAACCGGATCAACCGCGACAAACGGGACCCATCCTGGCACGCGTGGCGCACTACTCCAGGCTCACCGCGAAACATCGCCTGCGTCGCGGCTGGCCCAAGGTGCTCAGCAATCCCTGCGGACGTAAAACCGGCCTTTGCCAATGCTTGGGCAAGAGTTTTCGCTGTCTCCGGGCTTACCGTTACTGAATCACTCATCGTTGTCTCCTGTTGCATCATCCCCACCGTCGTCGTGATCGATGATATCGGGCACGTTTGCCGTGCTTGACGACGAACTCTCGAGCGCCACACGACGAGAATTCTCCAACCGAATCTCCTCACGCACTACCGCAGGCTTGTACACGTTTTTTGAGCGTGCATCCCGCTTCTCGCCCTGTGCGTTGCCCAACACCACCGCAATCCAAGGCAGCGGTACCGAGACGACGAACAATATTGCCGCCAGCACCCACCAGCTCATCCACGCAGCCCAGATCGCGGCGAGGATGAACGGTAGGCGAAGCCCCTGCAAAATGGCGTACTGCTTCTCACGAGACTGCCGGTTTTGTTCAGGACTCGTCACCGCGTCTGTGATCAAAGCGCGGGCCATGCGACGACGCCGACGCGAGTGAGGCACAGAGGAGTCGACGACATCCTCGGCTTGAGCGTCAACCGTCTGATCGTCCTGGCTCAAACTAGAGAACAACCCGTCACGGGCTCGGTCCCGCGGATCCGAATCGGGGGAAACGTTCTCATTGGTGCTCATATGTGTCGAGGTTAGCCCTCCGGCTTAACCTCTCGCTCAATTTGGGGCATGATAGAGCGCGTGAACACGACGACGAAGACACTTGAACGCCCGGATTTGCGGGAAGATACCTCGTCGACAACCGACGACGGAACCCCGAAGTTTTTTCACTACGTCAAAAAAGACCAAATTGTCGACTCTGCGATTTCCGGCAAAATGGTCGTCGCCCTGTGTGGCGAAACCTTCCCGGTGAAAAAACAAGCAAAGCCCGGCTCTCCGGTGTGCCCGGACTGCGAGCGGATCTATAAGGGGCTGCGCCGCAAGTGACAGCCGCGTCTTCTGGGCCTTCGCTGCGCAAATGGCAGCAGGAGGCCCTCGATTCGTTTCTGAGTACCAAGCCACGCGACTTCATGGCTGTGGCAACGCCCGGCGCAGGTAAGACCACCTTCGCGCTCACGCTTGCCTCGACCCTGCTTGCTGACCGCACCGTTCAGCGCATTATCGTTGTCGTACCGACCGAACACCTCAAGCACCAGTGGTCGGACGCCGCCAAGCGGTTCGGAATGTCGTTGGACCCAAACTTCACCAACTCTTCGGCAGTCAACGCCGCCTACGACGGCATCGTCGTCACGTATGCGCAAGTAGGTATGCACCCCTTCAAACACCATGCTGTCGCTTCAGCACGACGCACGCTGGTGATTCTCGACGAGATCCACCACGCAGGTGACTCCAAGAGCTGGGGTGATGGTGTCTACGAGGCATACAACGACGTCGAACACCGACTCGCTCTGACCGGTACACCGTTTCGCTCCGACGACTCCCAGATCCCTTTCGTGCGCTACGTCGAAGACGGCGCCGGCCACCTCGTCTCAGAATCGGACTACACCTACGGCTATTCCCACGCACTGGCCGATGGCGTCGTCCGACCCGTGGTGTTCCTTGCATACTCCGGCGAAGCACAATGGAAAGACTCAGCGGGGGAGGAGTACTCAGCTCGCCTCGGCGAACCACTGAACGCCGAACAAACCGCACGTGCATGGAAGACCGCACTGGACCCGAAAGGTGACTGGGTCGCAGCCGTCCTTAATGCTGCGCACACCCGTTTGATGAAAGTCCGCGCAAACATGCCAGACGCCGGCGGGCTGGTCATCGCCACCAACAAAACCACCGCCCGCGCATACGCGAAGATCCTGGAAAAACTTTCCAACACCCCAGTCACGCTCGTTCTTTCCGACGAACCAGGCGCCTCCGACCGCATTGATGAATTCTCGGCATCCCGCGACGAATGGATGGTCGCTGTCCGCATGGTGTCCGAAGGCGTCGACGTGCCACGCCTATCCGTCGGCGTCTACGCAACCTCAGCATCCACACCATTGTTCTTCGCCCAGGCCATCGGACGCTTCGTCCGTTCCCGCATGCCCGGCGAATCGGCCTCCGTCTTCCTGCCCTCCGTCCCAGTGCTGCTGCGCCTGGCTGAGGAAATGGAAGTTTCACGCGACCACGTCCTAGGCAAACCTCACCGCGAATCCGGCTGGTCCGACGAACTGCTCGAGCAGGCCAACCGCACCCAAAACGAACCCGACGAAACCTCCGGATACGAAACCATCGGAGCATCGGCGGAGCTCGACTCGCTGATCTTCGACGGATCCACCTACGGCACCCCAACAGTCGCCGGCTCTGCAGAGGAACAAGACTTCCTCGGACTGCCCGGCCTCCTCGACGCCGAGCAAGTACGCACCCTGCTGGCCAAACGCCAGGCCGACCAACTCGACGCACGCGATGCTGAAGAAAAAGCGCGCCGGGCAGAGGAACGACGCGCTCGTGAACGAGCAGAGATCCTCGGGGAGCCGCAGAAGGTAACACAGCCGGTGGAGGAGACTCCCCAAAGTGCAACTGCAGCTGACGAACTCCCTCAGCTACGCAGCGAACTCAACGCGCGCGTATCCATCGTCGCCAGCAAAACTGGTCGCCCACACGGTGCGATCCACACCGAGGTACGAAAGGCCTGCGGAGGTCCACCGACTGCACTGTGTAGCGCGGAACAGCTCCGAGAACGCATCGCATACCTTCGTGACTGGTGACACCGAAGTCGGTACAGTGGGCGGGCACATTACGTAAAACGAGGAGAAACGAATGACTGACCGCTACAACCCCAACGGTTACCCGAACGACCCGAACGGCCACCCTGAGGGAGTCTCGCCCTATAACCAGCCGCAGCCGGAAGGCTACGACACAGCGAACAACTACGCCGGCTATGAGGCACCAGCGGGCTATGACACGGCCCAGAGCCCCTCCGCTTACGGCGCGCCCTACGGCACAGCGCCGGTAGGGGAGCAGAAACCTAATGGCGTTGCAATGGCAGCCCTGATTTTCGGCATTCTCTCGATCCCTGCCATGTTCACGTTGTTCGGTGCCATCATTCTTGGTGTCATCGCGGTGATCCTCGGCATCGTTGGTATCCGTAAATCGAAGAACATCGTGGGGCCGGGTTCCCGCAAAGGCATGGCGGTGACCGGCCTGGTCCTAGGCGCTTTCGCAATGATCGCAACTGCGGTGATGATCTTCTGGGGTGTGTACTTTGCCAAGGACATCATCGGCGATTGTGAACAGTACCAATCGGACAACGCTGCATACCAGAAGTGCATCGAAGATGGCTTCAATGAAAAGATAAATGAAATGGAAGGGTCCTCGAACTAAAGACCGCGGTGATACTCGCCGTAAACGAGTAGCACCGAGTAAAGCGCAAGCTCAGCGCCCCGGCAGATACATGATCTGGCCGGGGCGCTGAGCTTTGTCGCGTGAAAATTTAGTCCAGGTAGTCGCGCAACACCTGGGAGCGCGACGGGTGACGCAACTTCGACATCGTCTTCGACTCGATCTGGCGGATACGTTCACGCGTGACGCCGTAGACCTGACCAATTTCATCTAAGGTGCGCGGCATGCCATCGCTCAAGCCGAAGCGCAGGCGAACGACGCCAGCCTCACGTTCGGTGAGCGTGTGCAGAACGTCTTGCAGCTGATCCTGTAGAAGCGTGAAGGACACGGCATCCACGGCAACGACTGCCTCGGAGTCTTCGATGAAGTCGCCGAGCTGACTATCGCCCTCGTCACCAATCGTCTGGTCGAGCGAAATCGGCTCACGAGCGTACTGCTGGATCTCGAGGACCTTCTCCTCGGTGATATCCATTTCCTTTGCCAGTTCGAGCGGCGTTGGCTCGCGACCGAGGTCCTGCAGCAGCTCACGCTGAATGCGGCCAAGCTTGTTGATGACCTCGACCATGTGCACCGGAATACGAATGGTGCGGGCCTGGTCTGCCATAGCACGCGTAATTGCCTGGCGGATCCACCACGTGGCATAGGTGGAGAACTTGTAGCCCTTGGAATAGTCGAACTTCTCAACGGCACGGATGAGGCCAAGGTTTCCTTCCTGAATCAGATCCAGGAATGCCATCCCGCGGCCGGTGTAACGCTTGGCCAGCGACACGACGAGACGCAAGTTCGCCTCGAGCAGATGGTTCTTTGCCTTGCGGCCATCACGAGCAACCGCGCGGAGATCACGCTTTACCGCAGGCGTGAGCTTTGCATCCTTGTCGCCTTCTGCAGCAGCACGTGCCATCTCGTCGAGACGGTGCTGTGCGTAGAGTCCTGCCTCGATGCGCTTCGCAAGAGAGACCTCTTGCTCTGCATCGAGAAGTGCAACCTTGCCGATTTGCTTGAGGTAGGCACGAACAGAGTCCGCGGATGCGGTCAGCTGAGCATCCTTGCGTGCTTGGCGCAGGGCAGCGGATTCTTCAATGTCCCAGACAGAAGAACCGTCGTCCTCTTCTTCCTCGTCATCTTCGTCTTCGGTCTCGTCGGCGTCGTCCATGGCACCGTCGAGATCTTCGTCGAACGCGTCGTCCTCATCGTCGCCCATGTCCGGGTCGTAATCCTCGGCATCGGTCGGATCCAAGGACTCGTCGTCCGCGCTTGTTGCCTCGAGATCCTCGGTCTCGGCTTCGTCCGCCTTCGCTGCAGCGGTTTGAGCAGCCTTTGTGGTGCGCTTCGCCGCAGACTTACGGACAGTTTTCTTCGCGGACTTCTTTACCGTCTTCTTGGCTGTCTTTTTCGCGGTTTTCTTCGCAGTCTTTTTAGCAGTCTTTTTCGCGGTTTTCTTCACTGCTTTTTTGGCTGCTTTCTTCACCGTCTTCTTGGCAAGCTTCGAGTCGGTACCGGAACCGTTGCTCTCGCCACCGTTTGACGGATCCACAGGCTCGCCATGAACGGTGTTGTTGCTTGAAGCTTCGCTGGCTACCACGTACGCCCTTTCGACTCATCAGACTATCTCGGGGCCGGGACCTCGCAAGAGGTTCGGCCCACAACCACTGCGATGTGCACTTCATCGTTGTGAAGTGCAGTTGGTGCAGTGTTTGCTACCACTGGAAAACCAGGGTACGCAAGCACATAAAAATTTTCAGAACGCCCATCCTAGCAAGCAGGTGAACGTTCCATTTTTATGTGCCTACTGCACGTATGGGCGCGTAGCCCGAATATGCAGAATGTCAACACCCTACAGGATTTACCTATGAGGTGAGCCAGCGACATGACCGGCACCGGCCTTGGCAGCGCCCACGATGCCTGCTCGATTCAGTAACTTGGCCACAACTACTGGAGTGTTGACGTTCAGCAGTGGAACCCACTGGTCACTGTTTTCCGAAACACCGCCGCCAACGATGATGACATCCGGGTTGAGGAGTCGTTCGTATTCGCAAAGAACAGTTTCCACGCGCTTGGCCCAATCGTCGTAAGAAAGGCCTTCCCTCGTGCGCACGGCGGATGACGCAAGGTGTTCGGCCTCCGTGTCGTCGATAAGCAGATGCCCGAGCTCGCTATTGGCAAAGAGCTGACCGTTAGCTAGAAGCGCTGAGCCGATACCCGTGCCAAACGTCAGAAACAAGGCAGAGCCGCGCTGTGCTTCGGGGCATCCGAAAGACACCTCCGCAAGCCCGGCTGCGTCGGCATCGTTGAGCACAGTGACATCGTGGTGCCCCAGCACGGTAGAGAAGAGCTCAACCACATCCGTGCCCACCCAAGTCGGGTCAATATTCGCCGCAGTGCGAGCAATGTTGCGGACAATCACGCTCGGAAGCGCAATCCCAACCGGGCCTGACCATGCTGCTTGACGCGTTAACTGCGCGACCGCCTCTGCAATAGCGTCAGGGGTCGCCGGTTGTGGCGTAGCCACCTCAAGTCTTTCACCGTGAAATTCGCCACTGTGAAGGTCGACAACCGCAGCCTTCAGGGAGGAGCCTCCAACGTCAACTCCAAAGCCGAACCGGGATGAAGGGGAAACTGAGCGCGACACGTGCGACTCGTTGTGTGGTTGAGGTGAGGTCATGTGCGCAGTGTACAAACTTGCACCCTTGTGCGGATGATGTCGAAAAAATGAGTTTCTACCAGCAAAGATGACAGAAGCATGGACGTGCTTTAGTATTCCGCTCAAATGTCGCGTGTAGAGGCGCGATCAAGCACGACGTTGAGCTGGAGGAACATCAAGCATGGCCACCGATTACGATGCGCCGCGCCGCCGCATGGACGACGACATCGAAACCGACTCCCTCGAAGGCCTGAAGGCAGCAGAGGTTGCAGGCAGCAGCATGGACGATGATGGGGAAATCGTTGAGCCTGTCGAGCCCCCGACGCAGGACCTCTCGGGTGAGGAACTCAATGTTGAGGTCAAGCCGCGACAGGAAGACGAATTCACCTGCGCGTCCTGCTTCTTGGTGCAAAAGAACAAGCGCCTCGCCTATGTCGAGGACGACGGCTCCAAGATCTGCCTCGACTGCGAGTAATTAGTACCAGGCGGCGCAAGCCGTTATCCGCTCCTCGCAGAGATTAGGAGCGGCCCGTAAGGCCCGGAACGAATGCATCAAGCACGGCTTCCGGGTCTTTTGCTGAAATAAGCCAATACGGCGTCGGATCCTCAGGGTCATCGAGCACGAGAAGAACATGCTCGGGCACCCACGACCGCGTGATGAGGAACGCTGCCGGATCGAGTTGCCTACCCAAAGCATTCTGGCGGGCGGAAGCCGGCACAACCGTCGCGCGGTCCACGACCGTACTGGGCAAGTTCGCATCCCCGGCGAGCAACCAGCGGGTCCCGTCAGGGTCCTGCTCAACGGTCAGCGTGTAGCGTGAAAGCCACACCAAAAACCAGACCGCTAACGCGCCTGCAACAACAAAGCCGCCGACAAACCACCACATGTTGCGGTTCAGTGCGAGCTCGCCTGCGAGGAGCAGCGTCAGGCCTGCAACTGCAGCCCACCAGTACCAAGGCACCCATTGGCGCTCGGTATACAGCACTTTCGGTGCATCCGGAGCGGAAGTGTCGGAAGGATTCACTGGGTTCGTAGTCACCCCTCATACCTTAGGCATTGATATCGGAGGAACCCAGCTGCCGTATGGTTGGCAGCGTGGAAGAGCAACAATCAATCGCGCGTATCGACGACACCATCGGCCCAATCGCAGTCAAGCGACTTGACCCTGATTTGCCCTTGCCTCACCGGGCTCACCCGGAAGATGCCGGAGCTGACCTTTACTCCGCAGAGGATGTGACGCTCCAACCAGGTGAGCGAGCGCTTATTGGCACAGGAATTGCGATTGCGCTTCCTGTAGGCACAGTAGGATTGATTCACCCGCGTTCCGGGCTCGCAGCAAAGCAGGGCTTGAGCATTGTAAATACTCCCGGAACCGTCGATGCAGGGTACCGGGGCGAGCTCAAGGTGTGCCTCATTAACACCGACCGGTCTGAGCCGATTGTCATCACACGTGGAATGCGTATCGCACAACTCGTCGTGCAACGTGTGGAACTGGCAAGCTTTAAAGAAGTAGACGAGCTCGATGAGACGGTCCGAGGCGCTGGCGGCTACGGATCGACTGGCACGAACTAACTCTGTGTCGCTCTGGGGGCTACAGTCTTTAGCGACGAAAACGTACTGAGAATTTAGAGGAGGTACCTGCAATGGCAATCTGGCCGTTCAGGAGGAAGAAGAAGGCCGAAACAACCCCGGAACCGCAGAAGGTTGTAGAGGAGTCAACCGCGGCACCGGCAGCGTCCGAGGCTGAGGCGCCCGAATCGGTTGCTGATACCCAGTCGGCATCTGCTACGGCAGATGCGCAGGTAGAGGCGCCGGAGCTTCGTGTGGCAGAAGGCGTGCAGGTCCTTACAGATTATGACCCGATCAATGGCTCCACGGGTCCGTTCGATGGCGATAACGTCAACATTGATGACTTTGACTTTTCGGACTTCTCCCAGGCCACGCTGAACCTCGGATCCATCCGGATTCCACTGCCGAAGGAATCCCAGGTCCAGGTGGAGATGGGCGAGCAGGGCCCCAAGATGGTTCACATCGTCACCCGCTTCGGCCGCCTGACCCCGGTGGCGTTTGCTGCTCCGCGAACCGGTGGTTTGTGGGAGGAATCTTCCGACGAGATCATCGAAGGTATGCGTTCTGAGGGTATGCCCGTCGAAATTGAGCAGGGGCCCTGGGGTCAAGAGATCGTAGGAACCGGCACTAACGGCGTCATTCGAATCATCGGTGTGGAGGGGCCGCGCTGGCTCTACCGCGTGACACTTGCTGCTCCGTCCGGTTCGGAAGACCAGCTTGCGCAACTTGGTCGTGAAACGGTCGCGCGCTCGTTTGTTTACCGTGGCGACGACCCGATTCTTGCTGGAAACTCTCTCCCCGTTGTGCTTCCTGAGCAGCTGGCAAAGCAGGTGCAAGAGGCTGTGGAGGCGCGTGCTCAGCAGGCTCAGGGCGCTCAGGAAGCCCCCGCGGAGGGTAACCCGAACGTGCTGAGCGACGCGTTGCAGAAGATCATCGCTCAAAATGTCGAAGGCCAAAAGCAGCTCCGCGAATTCCGTGAGGCGCAGCGCGCTCAGCGCCAAGCCGGACGCGGTAAGTCCGAGTAGCTGTGACTGACGAGATTACTGCCGGCCTCGTGCTGAAGTTGTCTGTGAGGGCAATGGCGCACGGGGGAGAAGGCATCGCCGACGCCCCAGACGGGCGCGTCGTTTTCATCGCGGGCGCAATTCCCGGCGACACGGTTGAAGCGCGACTGACCCGTGTGAAAAAACGCTGGGCACGTGCAGAGCTTGTCAAAGTAGTGGATCCATCGCCTCACCGTGTCAGATCGGCTTGTCCTGCGGCAGCAGCAGGTGCGGGGTGCTGCGACTTCGCGCACATTGACCCGGCGGTACAGGTATCGCTCAAACGCGACGTTCTTCTTGGCCAACTCGGTGCGCTTGCGAGCAAGAGTGGTGTTGTCGAGGCGGATGTCGTCGAGAAGCAATTGCGGGTTGTGGAGCTTGAACCCAGAACTGGTTGGCGCACCCGTGTCCGCATGGGCGTTGATCCGCAAGGACGAGCCGGAATGCGTGCACTGAAATCGTCAGACGTTGTCGGTGGTGTCGTGTGTAGTCAGGTCGCGCCGCAAGTGCTCGACGGCATCATTGGCGACGACGCGGCTCGATACACGCCCGGCAGTGAGATTGTGGCGGTCGTGGATTCCCGCGGGAAACGTCACGTTGTGGAAACACAGTCGGCGCAGCGTGGCCGACGCGTTGAGCGTATTCACAAGGTGCTTGAAGGCCCGGGGTTGGTCACCGAGGTGGTAGACGGTCACGAGTTTTCCTTTCCCCCTACAGCATTTTGGCAAGCGCACCTCAACGCGGCGCAAACCTATAGCGACCTCATTAAAGAATGGGGAAGCGACAACTACACGCACCGTAACGGATGGGATCTGTACGGAGGCGTCGGTGCATTTGTGCCTGCGATCAATGAGACAATCGGCGGCGGCAGGATCGACAGTGTTGATTACTCCGCTTCGGCGACGGCGAACCCACAGCCAGTGGAAGACGAGTTTGATGTGCATCGCCACAATGCGAAGGTGGAAGTTGGAATCAGCGAGCTTCCGGCTCCGGGACTTGTTGTCTTAGATCCGCCTCGGTCAGGGGCAGGGCGTGATGTCGTCGACAAGATTGCGCAAGCGGCTCCAGAACGCATCATTCACATCGGTTGTGATCCAGCAACCTTTGCGCGCGACCTCGCAGGCTTTGGCGCGCACGGATTTAGAGTCGAGCACATCGCTCTTATCGATGCTTTTCCCAATACTCACCATTTTGAGGTCATGGCATCACTTGTGCCTGACCACAATGGTGGTGCGGAGGAATAGGGTCAACCAATTTCGGAGTGTAAGCTGACCAGAACCGATTCCGCACTACGCAACGTGCGGAAACCATACGGGAACACTGCAGATGCGGACCGCATCGCGGCGAAAAACCTGAAGGAGAGCGACAGGATAGTGGGACTGCTCGAGCATATTGAGACACCGGCAGACGTGCAGAAGCTCGCGCCGAGCCAGCTCAACGCGCTCGCGGACGAGATCCGGCAGCTGCTCATCCAGAAAGTGTCAGCAACCGGAGGACACCTCGGACCGAACCTCGGCGTTGTTGAGCTGACACTGGCGCTGCATTACGTTTTCGATTCCCCGAACGACCCGATCATCTTTGACACATCGCATCAGTCGTATGTGCACAAGATTTTGACTGGACGTGCGAACCAGTTTGATTCCTTGCGCAAGAAGGGCGGTCTTTCTGGGTACACGTCGCGATCTGAATCAGAACACGACTGGACCGAATCTTCCCATGCCAGTGCCTCGCTGTCCTATGCTGACGGTCTTGCCAAAGCGAAGGAACTCACCGGTAATTCGGACGATCACGTCATCGCAGTTGTCGGTGACGGAGCGCTCACAGGTGGCATGTGTTGGGAAGCACTCAACAACATCGCGGCCGGAAACCGCAACGTTGTCATCGTGGTTAACGACAACGGACGTTCGTACTCTCCGACGATTGGCGGGCTGGCCAATAACCTGACCAAGCTCCGTGACCAGCTTGCCGCTATTCGGATCCAGCCTGGCTACGACGAGGTCATGGAGTCTGGGAAAAAGACCCTCAAATCTATGGGGTGGGTCGGAGAGAAGACCTTTGATGCGTTGCATGCGCTCAAGGAGGGCGTGAAGTATCAGGTTCTTCCAACCGAAATGTTCCCGGACCTTGGTATGAAATATGTCGGTCCAGTCGAGGGGCATGATCTCAAGGCACTGCTCAACGCCTTTAAGTATGCCAAGCGCTACGAGGGGCCGTTGATCGTGCATGTTGTCACTGAGAAAGGCCACGGTTTCGCCCCGGCAGTCAATGACGTAGCCGACCAGATGCACTCTACCGGCGTGATCGACCCTGTAACAGGAAAAGCACTGGCCACCTCTAAGCCAGGTTGGACCGCCGCTTTCACCGAAGAGCTGCTTCGCGCAGGCCACGAACGCGATGACATCGTTGCGATCACTGCGGCAATGGCGGGGCCAACCGGTCTGCAGCCATTTGGTGAGCAGTTTCCAGACAGGTTCTTCGATGTGGGGATTGCGGAACAGCACGCAGTGACGTCTGCCGCTGGTATGGCACTCGGTGGATTGCACCCGGTTGTGGCGATTTACTCGACCTTCCTCAATCGTGCTTTTGACCAGTTGCTTATGGATGCAGGTTTGCTCCACCAGCCGGTTACGTTAGTGCTGGACCGTGCAGGCGTAACTGGCTCCGACGGCGCAAGCCATAACGGTGTTTGGGATATGGCGATCGCATCGATCGTCCCGGGTGTCCGTATCGCCGCACCTCGAGACACTCAGTCGTTGCGCGAAGAGTTCAGGGAGGCCCTTCTTGTCGACGACGCCCCGACGATCGTACGGTTCCCGAAGGGCTCTGCCGGCCCGACGATCCCGGCACTGCGAAACGTCGGCGGTGTAGATATCCTCGCCGAACCCACAGGTGATAGCAGCGATTCAGAAATCGACGTGCTACTCGTTGCCGTCGGCGCATTTGGTCAGGCCGCGCTCGAGATTGCAGATGCGCTTGTCGACGACGGTATCCGCGTAACTGTTGTCGATCCCCGTTGGATCATTCCCGTCAACGCCGCGCTGTGTGACCTGGCTGTCGAAGCTGACATGGTTGTGGTCTATGAAGACGGCATCATTCGAGGCGGCGTCGGATCTGCTATCGCTGAGGCGTTTTCGGCAGCAGAGGTGGACACACCGCTACGCCAACTCGCGTTTCCGGATGTGTTCCCCCGGCACGGGTCCCGCGACGAAATCCTCCAGGAGTACGGACTCGATGCGGAGTCTGCCACCCTGCAGATTAGAGAGTGGGCACAGCGACTCGCTGACAGCGAGTAAGGCGCTATTGAGCGCGCTTCCTGCGACGGCGACGTGCTGCAGCTCGCCCAGATGACGGGGTTTTGCCCTGCGGGATTCCTGCTGCTTTCGCTTCAGCTTGGGCCCGTGCGAGCAGCGGTGCCGTAAGGGCGATCTGCCATGGGCGTGCCCCAGCACGCTTCAGTTGCATAGCAGCAGCGTCAGTGCTCCATACGGCGTCGGAGTCTGGGGCGGTCCACATAACTTGTCGCAGCACTGCAGAAGAGAGCAGCATATCTGGACGGATGTTTTGTTGCGCCGCCACTTCAGAGACGTACTTTCGCGCCGACTGCAATGCGTGCCAGGAACGTGGGTAGTCGTGTTCCCACACAATTTTTGCGGGAGGGTCAGTCGGTGCAGGCTGCGCGGGGGTTGGCCATTGTTCGGGGTCCTCAGCGAGCGCCTGTTCGACGAGACTAAACCAGAATTTGGTTTTCGTTGTATTGAGCGATCGGTAGCGCAGGCAGTTTCGTAGTTCCCATGGGGAGGATGGCACAGTACGAGCGATGGTGACGATTGATTCGCTCGAGAGCATGTGACCGGGAGAGATGTCTTCTTTTCGGCAATGTTCGTCGCGGGCGGTCCACAGCGTTTTAGCGAGCTGCAGGCTCCTGGCGGAGCGTAGCCCTGACACTCCCTTCATGTCACGCCATGTCTCATTAAAGGGTGCGTTGTCCGGTCCGAGCTCGTTGACAATCCGCTCAAACTCCTGCTCGGCGAACGAAAGCTTGCCTTCGTTGTCCAATTGCTCGGCGAGAGCCTCTGCGAGATCGTGGAGGTGTGCGACATCTAACGCGGCGTATTCTTGCCACGTTGGTGGCAGAGGTGTGGTGGACCAGTCCTCGTGGCCGTGACCTTTTTTAAGTTCTACTCCCACGAAGTGCTGCACCATCGCCGCCAAATTTGGCCTATTAAACCCTGCGAAGCGGGATGCGAGTTCTGTGTCAAAGATTGTGCCTGGGTAGAGACCGAGCATTGCGAGCGACTTAAGATCATCGACGGCAGCGTGGATAATCCAGTCCTCACCGTTGATGACGGGAGCGAGGGCATCATGAAGCGCGTCTCGGTTGCCTTCCGGGGCGAACAGGTACGTATCGGTATCTCGTCGATAAATCTGCACGAGGAACGCTCGGTCGTCATAACGAAATGACGCTGCGCGCTCGGTATCGATGGCGTAAGCGCCTCGACCTTCTGCCAATGCCGCCGCTGCGCGAGAGAATTGCTCGGGAGTTTCTACGAGGTGGTACTGCACCTGGGATGTCATGTTGCGTAAGTATGCCCTAGCGTGCGTTGAGCTGTGTCACACCCTCTGGTGGAAGCCCGGCAACATGTGCCAAAACCTTGGAAAAAGCCTCGACGTGGCTCTTCAAGTCGATCCCCTCAGCAGTCCAGGAGGCGCGCATCTCCAACTGGTATGCGCGGGGAGGTCCACCGATCTCACCGAAGCGTACTGATGCGGTCGAAGTAACCGTGCCGCCAAGATTGGTGAACCCAGCACTGGTCTCCGCGAGCGATTCATTGAGCCACTGCCAAGCGACGTCAGGTAGCAACGGGTCTGACGCCACAGCATCATCCATGTCCGCTTGGATATAGGCCACCAGCCGCATGGTGCCCTCCCAGGCCTCCTCGGCGGCAGGGGAGTGCAGCAGGATTAGTCGGCCGAAAGCATCGCCTTCTGAATCGACCGGGATGTTGTCACCGTCCTCGTTCGGGTGAACGACTTCGAGCCCCACAGCATGGCTAAACGGTGCAGGTCGCTGCGGCGGTCGGATAGTCCCGAGGGAAATCTCAGGACGCAGCTGGGCTGCATGCATTGACTCGACGGCCTTAGAAAAATCCGCCGGCCAGTTCTCGTTTGCGCCTTCCCCGAGCGTATCCGCACTATGTGTGGAGGTCTGGGGGGTGGTGTCCGGATTCATCACACGCATAAAGGTATCGACCCGTTGCGTGTGGTGGGGGAGGCGCGCCGACATATCGTCGAGACGCAATGTGCGACAGCGTAGACTCATTACGACTTTAGTTTGATCTGCCGTATCGGCAGGGAAGGAGCGTCATCATGGCCAAGCTTGACTTTGCGAAACTCAACGCCACGCAGCGTTATCTGCAGTTTGCAGTGTTCCGTGCAATTCCCGGTGCTCTTGGGACGGAACGTACTCGTATCATCGAAGAAGCGCAGGCTTTCTTCCGCAAGCTTGAAGAAGAGGGCGTCGTTGTTGTTCGTGGCATCTACGACAACACCGGCATTCGTGCTGATGCAGACTTCATGATCTGGTGGCACGCAGAAGAGTTTTCCGACCTACAAAAGGCACTGGCTGATTTCCGACGTGAGACTGCGTTCGGTCAGCTCGTTGAGGTGAGCTGGCTTGGCAACGGTTTGCACCGTCCTGCAGAGTTCAACAAGTCCCACCTGCCGAGTTTCATTATGGGGGAGGAACCGGGTGACTGGATCACGGTCTACCCCTTCGTTCGCTCGTATGACTGGTACATCATGGACCCCCAGAAGCGTCGCCGAATCCTTTCTGAACACGGCCAAGCCGCCCGCGACTTTGCGGACGTGCGCGCGAACACCGTCGAGGCGTTTACGCTCGGCGACTACGAGTGGATGCTGGCATTTGAGGCGCCAACGCTCGAGCGCATTGAGGCCCTGATGAAGACGATGCGCTACACCGAGGCCCGCCTGCACGTGCGCGAGGAGGTTCCGTTCCAGACCGGACGTCGCGTCAGCGACATCGCGGAGATCATCAACATCCTGCCGTAGGCCGGATGAGGCCCTAGGCCTCTTCCAGCGTCAGGCTAATGGAGTTGATGCAGTAACGCAGGTCGGTGGGGGTGTCAAAACCCTCGCCGGCAAACACGTGGCCGAGATGAGAGCCACAGTTCGCGCAGAGTACTTCCGTACGGATCATTCCGTGAGAGCGGTCTTCGCGCTCAATAATCCGATCGCCCGCCAGTGGGGAAAAGAATGCTGGCCACCCGCAGTGTGCGTCGAACTTTTCTGAGGACCGAAACAGTTCCTCACCACATGCTCTACAGCGGTAGACACCTTCAGTGGTGGTGTTGGTGTATTCGCCCACACCGGGTGCCTCGGTGCCGGCCTCCCGCAGGACCCGAAACTCTTCAGGGCTAAGTTTTTCTCGCCACTGTGCTTCGGTGAAGTCCTTGTAATTTGGTTTGGATTCGCTCATTGTCGCGTCCTCTCCTTTTGTGGCGCCGATGTGATTTGAGTAGACCATACCCACGATGCCACCGCGACAATAAACACGGCCCATCCAAATGTGGGAAGAAAAGTGTTCAGCCACCGTCCAAGCAGTATCGCGTCAGGCGTAACCCAACTCAGTGGCGCGAGACATAAAACGGCGCCCAGCCACGTTGGCCAAGTGTGAAGGGGGCTGGCGCGGTGAAACACAGTAAACAGGGCGGGGAAGAGCATCATCGAGTAGTACGCCTGTCCGAGTGAGGACAGTAGGCATACGCCTGCGAGCAGGACGCCGGTGCTCAGGGTCAGCCAAAGCCATTCGTCGCTATAACGCCAGCGGGCTAAACCAATGATCGCCGCCGCAACAGCAGATGCAGCGACGACAAAGAGGATGGTGTGCGCCCAGGCAGGCATACCGAAATAGACGGCAAAACCTGCGAGCGAAGAGTTGGCATAGTCGCGTGTGATGCCTAGATACGGCACAACAACGTCGATGTAGTCGCGAGCACCTGGAGTCAGCGGCCAGGCAATGACGTTGAGGAATACAGGTACGGCGACACCGCTAGCAACTACCTTCCACCGCATTTTCATCAGTGGCAGTACGAGAAGCGGAGCGAACATTGGCTTGACGACGACCGCCAGCCCGAGCACGATACCCGCACCGACATCACGCCTAGCGAGAAACAACGCGATAAACGCAGTCAGGGCGAGAAGTAGTACACCGTTGATGTTCGAAAACACCAAGGTATTTGTCACGGCTTCCGTCATAAATGCAAGGGCTAATGCGATTGGAAGCACCGGGTGAGACATGCGGAAGCCCGCTAGCTGCGTAAGCCATGTGACTGCAGCAATAATGCAAAGCGCGTTGAACAGGATGAAAAATGGCCTCGCGCTTTCCATACTTGGAAGCATCCCAAGAGGAGAAAGTAGCAGCGTAGCACCCGGGTTATAGAGGTAGTGCGGGTCAACGTGCTCGTAAATCTCGTTGTACACAGGTACTCGGTCGACGAAGCGGCGTGCCGCCGACCAGACCGTAGTGAAGTCGTCGGTCACCGATCCGGTGCGTGCGAGGACAAAAAGCCTGTGCACGATCAAGATGACTGCCAGTGGCCAAGCCAAAGCACCTGCGCCTCGAAGCGTGGAGGTTGGTACCTCCGCGTGGGAACGCGTCGCGACGGGCGCTGGGGCGACCCAAAAATCATGGAGGCGAGTTTGCAACATCACGGGTGATACCGTACCGGCTCGATTAGCCTTTTCGGTCCCGCACCCTTCGGTAACGGCAAAACAGCAGGGAATCGCTTGTTGCTTTAACCGACTCGAGAACAAAGGGGATGTTGCGATCGTCGTCACTGTGCCCGAACAACCTCACTTCAGAAGGCTGCAGCACTGCGTGAGGGCTGATGGTGTAATGAAATACGTCTACCGCGTCTTCATTCAGCATCTGGGTGTTGAGCTGTGGACCTCCCTCGCAAACGATGCGGGACATACCGTGCATGTGCAGCGCTTCAATTGCTGTTCGCATGGAGTCATCTACGAGCGGGAGGATGCTGCCACCAGCCTCGGTGATGTCATGTGCGCGAGCAGCAACCTCAGGGGTATCGAGCATATCCTGGGGGACGGCGAATATCGGCGCTGCGAGACTATTGGAGAAGAGCTGCGAGGACGTATCAAAACCGAGGCTGCGGCTTAACACCACAATCGGAGGCGCGACAGACTGCCCGTTTTCCTTCCGTTGTTGCTGTTTCTCTGGCGAGACTCGCGCACCGAAGTAGTCTTCCTTTCGTACCGTTTCCGCACCAACGAGCACTGCATCAGACCACACGCGAAGGGCGTTGAGCAATGCGAAATCGGTCGCATTTCCCAAGCCGGCAGATGCTCCCTCGATTGCGGCAACCCCGGTGAGCGAAGCAATACCAATCAAGCGTGTCTCGCACTCCCCAGGTGGAAGAACCGGCCCAATCAATACCTGCGTGTCGATCGAGTCGGGAAGCTGGTCTGAGGTGTTGGGGGTAAGCATCGTCGTTAATTGTAAAGCGGTTTTGTTTCTGGCCTCGTGGTTTTGGAACGTGGTGGGTTGAAGCTGATCAGCTTCGGTGAAAGCGTGAGCTGATGCGTGCTCCCGTAAGCGCCAAACCAGCGCAGGTGAGCACGCCGAGCGCCATCGCAGCGGCTGGGTTTGGGCCGAGCGCAACAAGTGGTGGAACGAGTCCACCGATAATGAATTGGAAGAACCCCATGACACCGGTTCCGGCTCCGGTACCGATGTCTCGCACTTCCTCGATAGCGAGAGCGGAAGCATTCGCCATGATGAATCCCGCCATCGCGGAGAGGATTGCGATAAAAGGAATCATTGCGGTGCTTGGACCCAAAATGGAAAATGCGAGGAGTATCGCACCCACTGTGAGATCAACTCCGAGTGCGACGGTAAGGAGCGCGCGCGGCTGGTGCCGCTTGAGCAGCCGCATGTTGAGCGTGTTGCTCAGTGGAATGAGCAACGCGATGCTCCCGAAGACGAGAGAGAATGTGGTTGGGCTCAGACCGAGCTGCAATTGGAGGACTAGGGGAGAAGCCGCGATGTAGGAAAAGAGCGTGCCAAAGCCCAAACCTGCAGCCACCATGTATCCAGTGAACGCGGGACGTTGTAGACAGCGCCCCATCCGCGGAAACATCTGGCGCAAGGTGCCACTTGTCCGCTTGTGGGAGGGCAGCGTCTCGGGAACGAGCCACAAAGCGACAACGAGCTGCGCAAGATTGACTGCAGCGATTGTCCAAAAAACGCCGCGCCAGGTGAATGCGGGAATGATGAGGCCACCAAGCACCGGGGCGATTGCAGGCATAAACCCGGAGATCGCCATGAGCGCTGAAAGTCCGCGCGCGGCTTGTTTTCCGTGAGCAATGTCGGGGACGACAGCACGAGCAACGACGATCGCGCATCCACCTGCGAGGCCTTGGAAGAAGCGGGCGCAAATGAGGAATGCGATGGAATCGGCTAGCGCGCAAGCCACCGAGGCAACAAGGGCAACGGCGGAAGCCACAATAATGACAGGCTTTCGTCCGGTCCCGTCGGAAATCGCCCCAAACAAGAGATTGCCAAGGGCCATACCGAGCATGAACCCGGTAATGGTCATCTGGGCAAATGAGTGGGTCGTCGACAAACTCGTAGCTAGTTCTGGCATGCCCGGGAGGTACATGTCGATGCCCAGGGGACCAGAGGCGGTAAACAAAGCCAGCGCGGCAAGGAGGCCACCAGAAAGTTTCTGCACGCCGGTAGGATAGCCGCTCCGGATTTTGGTGAAGCGATGCCTATTGAAGTCTCATGACCATTGCAGTGAGCGAGAACAGCAGAGGCAACAATCGGGGGAGCTGCACACACAGTGGGGTGTCATGATTCCGGTGGACGGTGAAA
>NZ_KV803819.1:0-241 GCF_001811185.1 Corynebacterium sp. HMSC067D03 | reverse complement strand
GTCACCAACCCGGACAATGACACCAAGGTCTCCGCGAAGGATGAAGACGGCAAGGACATCCCTGTCGAAATCGATCCGAACACCGGCGAGATCGTTGTCACCCCGGGCAAGGGTGTTGATGGCCCGATCACGGTGACTGTCGAGGATCCGGACCTGGATGGTGGCAAGACCGAGGTCGAAATCGAGGTCAACGGCCACGAGAAGGGCCGCAACGACAACACCACCGTCTCCCCGGGCAAGA